>DATMYZ010000268.1:0-5606 GCA_035560675.1 Clostridia bacterium | reverse complement strand
AAGGTCTCCTGCCGCAAAAACCACGGCAGGAGACCTTTCATTTTGTAAAAGCATTCATATGGATCAGCTGACGTACCAACTATCTGGCTGGGACAATACTTCGTTTGCGTTATTTTTCCCGGTCTAGCTGGCAGCAGCAATCACAATCAACGGTTTTCTCCCGCCCACAACTACCGTTCCCAGTCGAAATAAATATAATTAGCTGCCCGCCCATCTGCGTGAGCAGCATACGCCTGACGGTATATGGGGTAAAAGACTTTTTTCGCCCGTGACCAATCTTTTTAAGCGTACAGATGCCAGGATGCAGCCGGCATAGAAATACCCGACCGCTTGGCAAGGCTTATATCAAATAAAACCAGGACATATAGGCATCAGGACCTACCAAGAGCCTTATACAAGACCGGGTTTTAATCACCGCCAAGATAGGCTTTCCGCACACTGTCGCTTTGAATCAGCTCAGCACCCGTGCCGGAAAGGCCAATCTTACCGGTTTCAAGCACATAGGCGCGGTCAGCAATTGAAAGCGCCATTTGAGCATTCTGCTCTACGAGCAGTACCGTCGTGCCACTTTTATGCAATTGCGTAATAATCTCAAAAATCTGCTCCACCAGCAATGGGGCAAGACCCATCGATGGTTCATCCAGCATCAAAAGTTTCGGGTGGCTCATCAGCGCGCGGCCCATAGCCAGCATCTGCTGCTCACCGCCCGACAGGGTGCCGCTGATTTGTTTGCGGCGCTCTTTAAGGCGGGGGAACTGCGTATACACACGCTCTATATCGGCAGTAATGCCTGCGCTTGGCTGGGTATAGGCACCCATCTCAAGATTTTCTTGCACAGTCATCTGCAAAAAGATGCGCCGTCCCTCTGGCACCTGTGCTAAACCACACAGCACAATTCTATGCGGCTCAACAGCAGATATATTTTCGCCGTTAAAATGAATCGAACCAGTCTTGCTGCGCAGCAATCCCGAAATGGTATTGAGCACAGTCGATTTCCCCGCGCCGTTGGCGCCGATCAGCGTGACAATTTCCCCTTCGTTAACTGAAAACGAGATACCTTTTATCGCATGAATGCTGCCGTAGAATACATTGATATCCTCAACCTGTAACAGCATGCTCATCCCTCCTTTTTCTTCCCGAGATAAGCTTCAATCACCTTCGGGTTGGCCTGAATCTCAGCCGGTGTGCCTTTAGCAATGATCTTGCCGTAGTTAAGCACTGCAATGCCCTCGCAAATGCCCATGACAAGGTTCATGTCATGCTCAATGAGCATAATGGCTATTTCAAAGGTATCACGAATCTTACGGATGTTTTCCATCAGTTCCGCTGTTTCGGAGGGGTTCATGCCTGCCGCTGGTTCGTCAAGCAGCAACAGGCTGGGATTGGTGCCCAGCGCACGCACTATCTCGAGCCTTCTCTGTGCGCCGTAGGGCAGGCTGCCCGCCTTGGTATTAGCCATGCTATCCATGCTAAAGATTGAGAGCAGCTCTAGCGCGCGCTCGTGGACGATTTTTTCTTCCTTCCAATAGCGCGGCAAGCGTAAAACGCCATCCCACATGGAATATTTCATCTGGTTGTGAAGCCCGATCTTGACATTGTCTTCAACGGTCAACGACGGAAACAGGCGAATATTCTGAAAAGTTCTAGCTATGCCTGCACGATTGACCTGAATGGTGTTCATGCCGTGCGTATCCTTGCCATCGAGCAGAATGGTTCCGCGCGTGGGCTGATAGACCTTGGTCAAGAGATTAAACACTGTAGTTTTGCCCGCGCCGTTGGGGCCGATTAGTCCTGCAATTTCGGTACGGCCAATTGTCAGGTTAAAATTATCCACAGCGGTCAGACCGCCGAAGTCAATGCCCAGCCCAATCGCCTCTAGCACAGGGGTTTTATCGATATCCCGCTCCGGAATGATCGCGCTGCTGGGAACCGGTACCATTTTAGCCATTTTGCGCGTCCTCCTTATGGGCAAGTTTTTTGATAGCCACCTTTTCTTTAAGCTGCCCAAGCAGGCGGCGACCCTTTTCGCCATTGGTCAAAAGCATAACCGCAATCAGCACCATGGCGTAGACCAACATGCGGTAATCGCTAAAGCTGCGCAGCATTTCTGGCAACACCGTAAGCACCGCCGCTGCGATAATAGACCCGCGGATATTGCCCATGCCCCCCAGTACGACAAACACCAGTACAAGAATAGAGGTATTAAAATCAAATTTTTTGGCAACCACAGTGGAATAGTTCATAGCGAACAGCACACCAGCCATACCGGCCAGCACAGCCGAAGTCGAAAAGGCCATCAGCTTATACTTTGTGATGTTGATGCCTAGTGACTCAGCCGCAATGCGGTTGTCACGAAGCGCCATAATCGCCCTACCAGAACGGCTGTTGATGAGATTTTGCCCAATAATCAGTGTAACAATAACCAGCAAATAGCCCATGACAAAGGTCGATATCTTTGTCACCCCCACAGCACCCATTGGCCCGTTCATAATGACTGTTCCACCATCGGCAAGACCAAGAGAGGCCGAATCGGTCATGCTAAGGTGCAGTCCGTTTACATCTACACCGACATAGAGGCAGTTGACAACATTCTTAACAATTTCCCCAAACGCCAAAGTCACAATTGCCAGATAATCGCCCCGCAGGCGCAACACCGGCACGCCGACCAAAAGGCTTGACAGCCCGGCGACAATGCCGCCCGCCAACATGGCAACGGCCAGCCGCAGCGGAGAAAATGCGATAATGTCCTTCAGGCTTGCCGAAACCACAACGCCGGCAAACGCGCCTACACTCATAAACCCGGCGTGGCCCAGACTCAGCTCACCCAAAATACCGACGGTTAGATTAAGTGAAACGGCCATGACGATATAAGCGCAGATCGGCACCAGCTGGCCTTTAAGCGAGCTGGAAAGCTGCCCGCCCGACATGAGTGTTTGCAGAATAAGAAATGCCACTGTAACAATAATGTAATTAAGAAAGTTGCTTTGGGCGGTTTTGTTCATCGCTTTAATTTTATTCATCTGTTCCGCCTACACTTTCTCACTTATTTTTTTGCCCATCAAGCCAGTGGGCTTAACCAACAGCACAACGATAAGCACGGCAAAGACAATGGCGTCTGAAAGTTGGGTTGAAATGTACGCTTTGCCGAAGGTTTCGACAAGCCCCAGAATAAGGCCACCGATCATCGCGCCCGGAATCGAACCGATTCCACCAAACACCGCCGCTGTAAACGCCTTAATACCAGGCATCGATCCAGTGGTGGGCAACAATGTTGGATAAGCCGAGCAGAGCAGCACACCCGCAATCGCCGCTAATGCACTGCCAATGGCAAAGGTAGCGGAAATAGTGGCGTTTACATTGATTCCCATGAGCTGCGCGGCACCCTTGTCCTCTGAAACGGCACGCATCGCCTTGCCGATTTTGGTATAGCCCGTCAGCCAGCTTAAAAGCGCCATAATGACGATGCATGAAAACACCGTCACAATCGCCTCGCCCGAGATGGTCAGCCCACCGTCAAACAGCTTGACCGGCTTTATTGGCACCACGCTTGAAAAGCTCTTGGGTGCCGAGCCCCAGATAAGCAACGCGGCATTCTGCAAAAAGTAGCTGACGCCAATAGCGGTTATCAGCACCGCCAGCGAAGGTGCCATGCGTAGCGGTTTATAGGCCAGCTTTTCAATCGTCATGCCTAAAACTGTGCAGACCACCATCGCCAATATAACCGAGACAAATGCCGGCCAGCCAAGATAGGTCGTCGCACAAAAAGACATATAAGCGCCTACCATTATCACGTCACCGTGGGCAAAGTTCAGCATTTTGGCAATGCCATAAACCATGGTGTAGCCCAGCGCAATAATGGCATAAACGCTTCCCAGACTGATTCCGCTAACGACGTAGGAAAGAAACGTCATACCCGCACACCTCATTTTTCTTAATGCTATAGTTCCCTGAAAAACAGGGAATCGGAGGGCTTTTAAGCTTGCGCCTAAAGAAGCCCTCCTGAATGTCGGAACAGATATTACATGCCGGTATAAACGCCATCCTTAATGACAACAGCCTTAGGTGCCTTAGAAACCTCACCGGTGGACTTCCACGTCATGCCGTCGCCGGTAATACCGTCAAAGCTCATGGAGGTAAACTCGGCAATCAGCTTATCGCAAGCATCGGCAGCAGACGTATCAGCAGTGATGCCAGTCTTTTCGCAAGCCTGTGCAATGGCATAGATGCAGTCATAACCGTCAGCTGCAAACTGGTTGGGTATCTCGCCGTAAGCAGCCTTATACTTTTCTACAAAGTTTTTGGTCGCATCATCGGTTGCATCCGCCGAGAAGGGGGTCAGCAGCATGACGCCCTCAGCCAGCGTCTTGTCGAAGTTTTCAAGTGTCAGAATGCCGTCAAGACCGTCGCAGCCAAAGAACTTAGGCGTATAGCCCATGCTTTTTGACTGAGAGAGGATCAAAGCAGCGGGGGTGTAATAGATGGGCAGGAAGATGAGATCAGCACCCGCGTTCTTGGCCTCGGTTAGCTGAACGCTGAAATCGGTTGCGGTGTCGTCGGTGAAGGTGGTCGCGCAGACAATCTCAAGGTTCTTATCCTTTGCCTGAGCGGCAAATTTCTCATAGATACCCTGTGAATATGCGTCGGCGTTGTTGTAGATAACCGCAACCTTGGTCGCAAGCTTGTTGTCGGCGAGGTAATCTGCCGAGGCAACGCCCTGGTTAGGGTCGGTGAAGCAGATCTGGAAGACGTTGTCCTTGCCTTCAATAACCTTGGTCGAAGAAGCCGAAGGGGTCAGTGTGAACACGCGGTCCGCAAAGGTCTCAGAAGTGACGGCAAGCGCAGGCGAAGTGGTTACAGTGCCATTAAGAATCTGCATACCCCAGTCTTTGAGCTTATTGTAGGCGTTGACAGACTTCTCAGCGTCGTGCTCATCATCCTGGTAGTTGAGCGCATACTGCTGACCGCCCTTGACGTTAAGCTCGTCGATAGCAATCTGCGCGCCGTTTCTGGCCGCAATGCCATAAACGGCTGCGGGACCACTGACGGGGCCGATGCCACCGATTTTGATGGCCGCGGTGGAAGAAGCGGCGGGTGCAGAGCCCTCAGCCGCAGAGGATGCAGGGGTGGAGGCAACGCTGCTGCTAGTACCGCCAGAGCACGCACCCAGCGACATAATCATCGCAACCGCCAGCATGGCTGTCATAAACTTTTTCATTGTGATATACTCCCTCTTTACATTTTCATTTATACAAAAAACCGGCCCCGTCATAAAAGACGGAGCCGATTTGAGTATACATTCAGCAACTCAACTTTGCGGTTCTGACATTTTACGACGTACTGTTAAATTATCGCAACTAATTATAAGGGCTACAGCTACCGGCAGTACTAGTACAGCCAACATAAAAACTCGTACAAATAGCGCCACGGTAAGAAGCACGACAAAAATGGACGCCACAATAATGGCGTCCTCAATCAAAATAGCAGAAGCAGATATGAAACGAGAGCAAAACGAATGAGCTTCTGCCATATAGACAGAAGTTTTTGTAGAACGATGCATCGCTGTATAGCTAACCATCGTCATTAGCCTTGCCCCTTCCATTTTAAAG
>DATMYZ010000267.1:0-7375 GCA_035560675.1 Clostridia bacterium | reverse complement strand
ACTTAAAGGAGAATTTCAAGTGGAAAAACAGTTCAACTATTTAACAGGAATCATCATTACCGCGGCTCTGGCCGTTGTTGCTAAACTTTGCAGCCGTCTGATACCCTACGATTTGATCAGCCCCGGCGTTTTTGCTATGCTGATAGGTATGGCATTGTTCCCGCTTGTAAATAAACTAGGTATTCCGGCAGACGGCCTTACATTTGTATCAAAAAAGGTGCTAAAGGGCTCTATTGTACTGATGGGCGTTACACTGAGCTTTGCCCAAGTGATCAACGTGGGCAAATATTCGCTGATTGTCATGATCTTTACCCTGTCCTCCGCCTTTTTCTTTGGCAACCTGTTCGGCAAGCTGTTCAACATGAACTGGAAGCTCTCTAATCTTATCGCCGCCGGAACCGGCATTTGCGGCGGGTCAGCGATTGCCGCCATCTCACCCACCATCGATGCCGACGACAGTGACATTGCCTATGCCATCTCCGCCACATTTTTGTTTGACATTGTTATGGTGGTACTGTTCCCTATTGCAGGACGGTATCTTGGCATGTCGGATATGGGCTATGGGCTATGGGCCGGCACGGCGGTTAACGATACTTCCTCAGTGGTGGCTGCGGGCTACGCCTTTTCAGATGTTGCTGGGCAATATGCCACCGTTGTTAAACTGACCCGTACCCTTTCTATTGTCCCTATTGTGATGATCTTTGCTTATATCAACCAGCGTATTAAGGTCGCAGAAAGTGGGATAACCGGCACTGGTACCAAAGTATCCATTAAAAAGATATTTCCTTGGTTCATCCTGCTGTTTCTGGGCATGGTGCTGCTGCGCAGCTTTGCTGATGCGATGGCGATATCGGGCGGACTTTTTTCCGCCACTCAGATAAGCGGATTGGCAGGAGCCGCCTCTAGAGTAAGCAAATTTGCCATGGTAATGGCGCTGGGGGCCATCGGCCTTAAAACTGATTTTAAAAAGCTGGCAAAGAGTGGCTTGGTCCCCATGCTGCACGGATTTATCATCTCGGCACTGGTGGTCGTTGTCTCATTTTTGGTGCAGTTGCTTTTAGGGCAGATATAAACGACGTCTCAGCAAAAAAAGGTCGATATGGTCTTCATACCGGCCTTTAAATGCGCTTTTGGGAAAGTATCCGTTGAACTAATGAAACGGCGTTAGGCTCACGCAGCAGCATCAACGTCATGAAATAGCTGATTGTGCCACTTCCACTAAGAAGAATGCATGCTAAAAAAGCGGAATCTACCGGCAATTTACCCGCACCAATAACGCAGCCAGTGCACACCAGCCCGGCAGCGGCTACAGACCAGACATTGGGCAGCACCCGCCGCCCCTGTAACACAGCGGAAGAAAGCGCCGCACCCAAAAAATACGATGCAGCGCTGGCCAGCGCAATGCCACCCACGCCCATCATATTTGACAGCGCCCAACTGAGTGTGACATTTAAAGCAATGGACCACAGCCCGATTTTAAGTGGAAGCCGCGTGTTGCCAACTGCATACAGCCCTCGCAGAAAGACCGTTTGCAGCGAAAGTCCAACCAACCCCGCCGCATAGCCTGAAAAGGCCTGCGCCGTCGCGGTAAGGGCTTTAGCGTCAAAACTACCACGCGCATATACCAGCCTAACCAGATGCGGCGAAGCCGCCGCCGCCACAATGCTAACCGGCAGCAGCAGAACGATTAGCAGCTCAGCCGCTCGGCAAAGCGATTGCAAAAGCCCTTCACGGTCGCTATTGGCTGATTTTTCCGAAAAGTGCGAGAAAGTTACCGCCCCCACATTGCTGACCAGCAACGCCGCAGCAAAGCCTTCAAGCACCTGTGCGTAGCTGAGCGCTGAGACAGCACCCGCCGGAAGACGTGAAGCGATGGCTTTATCCACAATATGCGAAAACTCGGCGGCAGCATAGCTGAGCATAAGCGGGAACGCCGCCGCGATCAGCTTTCTGCTGCTTCCTTTCATATCGCTATTCAATCCGCCGGACAGCGCTGGTACAAGGCTTTGTCGGGCGGCCCAGCAAAGATATGCCGTTTCCAGCAGCAGGGCTGCCAGCAGACCCACCACAAGCGCACCTGCGCCCAGACGGCCGGAGAGTAGCAACACCGCTGCAATAATGGCCGCGCTGCGCACCAGGCCGCGTCCCTGCGCCGGAAGGAAGTGCTTTTGTGCCTGCAACAGCGCAGTCAACAACGCCGCTGCACAATAGAAAACAATAACGGGTGATAAAAGCCACAACAATTTAGCCAGTTCCTGTTGAAGCGTGAGCGAGAACCCAAAGCCCAGCAAACGGGCGGCGCCCCCTGCAAAGCAAGCAAAAAGTGCGGCCGCCACCGCTGAAAGCAGGCTGAATGCCAACATCGATTTTATTGCAAACACGTCGGCGTGACGGCGCCCCCGCTGTGCTGTTTGCAGATCGTACGCCGTTAAAAACACAATAGCCAAAGGTGAAAAAAAGATAGCGGCCAGGTCTGCAAAAAAATCTGACGCCACAAAGAACACGTCGGTAGCACCGCCCGCGCCAAAATAGGCGGCAATGACCGCCTGCTTGACGAAGCCGACCGCTTTTACCAGCAGCGTAAAGGCGGACAGTAATAAAACCTGCCCGCCCGCTGTTTGAAACGCCGCCTTTTTTTGCATCGTGTTTACGCCGTCCTCACCCTTTTAAAAATTCCCCTACCATGTCGGTGGATGAAAAATTCGGCAGCGGTAATTTAACCGCCCTGCCTTCCTTTTGACTTTTATAGATTGCCAGAACCAGCTCCAAGGCCGCTCTGCCCTCTTTTGCATTGATCAGCGGCGGCCTGTTTTCTTTGATGGCGGCTAGCATATCAGCATATAGTCGTGCATGACCATTGCCATAAACTGTCCGGAGGCACTCTGATGCCTCCGGCATAGGCACACCATCGGCAAACTGCCAGTGCTCAATGCGCCCAGCTGATTTGCCGCCCAGTCTCACCGTGCCCCGCTCTCCAAAAATACAAAGTGTTTCTTCAAGGTTTTGCGGGTAGATGTTGGTGCTGCCCTCAACTGTTGCCACTACGCCGTTCTCAAAGGCCAACACCGCCAGCCCGACGTCCTCGGCTTCGATATTGGGGTGTAGCCGGTTGCGGCAAACGCCATAAACACAGCGAACCTCTTCGCCCATCAGCCAACGCAGCAGGTCGATGCCATGAATGCATTGATTCATCAGAGCACCGCCGTCGCTTTGCCAGCGCCCGCGCCATGCGGCCTGTTGATAATAGCTTACACCTCGATTCCAGCGGATAGTCACTGCCGCGTGCGAAAGTTTTCCGAACCGGTTTTCGCACACAGCCTGATGCAGCGCCTGCGAGACATAATTGAAGCGGTTTTGATGGCAGACCGCCACCTTGACACCCGCTGTTGAGGCGGCTTTTACGATGCAGTCGGCATCGTAAAGCGACATGGCCATGGGCTTTTCCAGAATGATATCAGCGCCTGCGGCGATGCAGTCCAGTGCAATTTGCGCGTGCGCACCAGAATCGGTTGCGATGGCGACAAGCTGTGGCGATATGTCATGGAGCATCCGCCGATAGTCGGTGTATCGCGCGGGAGACTGCGCAGCAGCCGGCGCGCTCTCCAGCAGCAATAACCGCATGGCATCGGGCAGAAGATCGCACACCGCTGCGATGCCTAAGCCACATTCAAGCGCTGCCGCGAGGTGATTTCTGGCGATTCTGCCGCATCCAATGAGTGCATATTTCATAGTTTTTCCTCACAGCGGCACAATATTCCCGCCCGCCGCAGCCTCCTTCATCGCGTTTTTGACATCGAACACCATAGGCGCATAACGCGCCACCCGGGTATAATCAACCGCGGTATGCGCCGTTGCAATAATGACGAGGTCGCTCTGATGCAACAGTTCTTCAGTTAGAGTTGGTTCGCTGTGCCATATCCGGCCAGCACAGCTGCAATGCGACACATGCGGGTCGTAATAAGAGAGTTCTGCCTGCGCCCTAAAAAGCAGTGCCATCAGGCGCAGCGCGGGGCTTTCCCTACAGTCGCTAACATCCTGCTTAAAGGCGACGCCCAACAAGAGAATTTTTGCGCCGTTAATCGCTTTGTGAGTGCTGCTAAGCAATTCGGCTATCCGGCCGACGCAATAGTCCGGCATGCGGTCGTTGATGGCGGTGGCGCAGTCGATAAGCGTTGTATGAAAGCCGTATTCTCTTGCCTTCCATGACAGATAGCATGGATCTACCGGAATACAATGTCCGCCCGGTCCAAGCCCTGGATAAAACGCTTGAAATCCGTAGGGCTTGGTGTTAGCCGCCTCGATGACGTCCCAGACATTGAGCTTCATCTCGTGGCAGAGCATCGCCAGTTCGTTGATGAGTGCGATGTTCACACTGCGGTATGAATTTTCCAGCAACTTTTCCATCTCGGCCACCGCCGGCGAGGAGGCGATATGTACCGGCTGCTTGAGCACTGCCTCATAGGCGGCCGCAATAACCTCGGAGGCGTCCGTACCGATCCCACTGACCACCTTGGGGGTGTTTTGCAGCGAATAGCGCCGGTTGCCCACATCGACCCGCTCGGGTGAAAACCCCAAGTAAAAATCTTCTCCACAAATGAGCCCTGATCCCTCTTCCAGCGTAGGGCGAAGCAGCTCTTCGGTCGTGCCGGGGTAGGTTGTCGATTCCAGTACCACCGCCATGCCAGGGTGAAGCTGTCGTGACAACGCCTCGGTACAGCTGCTCAAAAAGCTTAAATCCGGCTGGCGAAAGCGGTCGAGTGGCGTTGGTACGCAGACAGCAATAAAATCCACTCCACTCAAGTCCGAAAAGTCGTCGGTAGCACGAAGTCGTCCGCTTTTGACCAGCGGCCCCAGCGTTTCGCATACCACCTCACCGATGTAGTTTTCACCTTTATTGACGGCGTCAACCTTATGGCGCTGCACGTCGAACCCGATGGTGTGAAAGCCCGCGCGCGCCTTTTCTACAGCCAGCGGCAGGCCGACGTATCCTAACCCAATCACCCCCATCACAAGGGAGCGGTCTGCAATTTTTTGAAGCAATTGCTGTTTCATACTATCCATCCTTCTGGCATTGGCCTGATTGTCTTTATATTCTATGAGGCCAATGGACGGGCTGATGCTTTAATCTTGTAACAACCTGGCTTTTCACTGCTTTTATATAAGGTTCAACATACAAAACCACATTATTTCATTGCGTGAAGTGCAATTACCCTGACTTATGATTTTAGTGCACATGAAGCTTAATCTTGAGAACGTCTTTAGGCACAGACGCTTAAAATACAAAAGGTTATCTAAATTTCCACACCACATACGGTGGCACGAAACTAGTTAATATTTCTGAGTCCGCAACCAAATAAAAAACCTGTAGAAACGCCTCAACTGCGTATCTACAGGTTTTTTTGTTGCATTGATGCTATGCCGGGTATTCTCAAAGGCCATCACTTCGGTAGCGTCACAATAAAGGTGGTCCCGTTTTTGGCATCGCTTTGGGCAATGATGCTTCCCCTATGTGCTTCAATAATACTCTGCGCGATAGCCAGGCCCAGTCCATAGCCGCCTTTTTCGCGGGCGCGGGACGCATCTGCACGGTAAAATCGCTCAAAAATGTGCTTAAGCTTATCCGATGCAATCGGCTCACCGGTATTGTTGACCTTGAGACGAATTTTATCCTGCACAGCTTCAAGCTGTACAAACACCCTACCCTTTTCGCCGGCATATTTACAAGCATTATCCAGTAAAATTGCAGCCACCTGTCGCAGCTGCCCCGTATCACCCTGCACCATAATGCCGACTGGGATGTCACTGTCAAGCTTGACCCCCTGTTCGAATGCCACCGATTCAAATGGCAGTACGCTGCTCCATACAAGATCACTAAAATCGAGCTTCGTGTGCGGCACGGGGGTAGAAACCGCATCCGATTTTGCCAAAAACAGCAGGTCGTCCACCAACTTTTTCATACGCTCGGCCTCGGCTTGCGTATTGACAATCCACTTACGTTGTTGTGCGACAGTGTCGTTTTGATGCGAGAGCAAAATGCCGGTGTTCGCCAGAATAACCGTCAGCGGTGTTTTGAGCTCGTGCGAAGCATCTGCCACGAAGCGGCGCTGCTGCTCCCACGCCTGCTCAACAGGGCGCAACGCCCATCGCGACAGATACAGGCTAACTGCCAGAAATGCTGCAAAGCCGCCCAATAGCGCCGCCAGTGACGTCAGCAGCAGCTTTATCAGCGACTGTAGCTCGCGGGTACGATCGACAAAGGCGATTCGAGTACCCGATGGCGTTTGTTCAATGCGGTAACGCATCATTAAGTCACCGATAACACCCTCATAACCGCCCTGAGAAAGCGCAGACGCCACCGCCTGCTGCAACAGCTCGTCCGAAACTTCCACATTGTTGGTTGTCACCGACAAAATTTCACCACTCGGGCTAAGCGTGACGCCAAACACAGGGAACATCGAGTAGGTTTCTTCCGGCGGTTTATACCACTTGTCAGAAATCTCAAACTTGGGGGGAGCCGCCCAGGCGCGCTCCAACGCGCGCTTGCTCTCAGACACGCTGTTCTGATAACCCGAAATGCAGGAAACCGCCACAACAGCAAACAACACCGCCGTGACAAGTGACATATTGATCAGCACAAACTTTTTGCGCAGCTTTTTTATCATTGGGCCTCCCCCTCTAGGCGATACCCCACCTTGCGAACCGTGCCGATGGTCACTTTAGAGCCCAAAAAGAAAAACTTTTTGCGCAAAAAGGATATGTATGCCTCTACGTTGTTGTCCTCGGCCTCGGACTGTGCACCCCAGACCTTTAAAATAAGCTCTTCTTTTGGGACGATCTGGCTGCTGTTGGACATAAGAATACGCAACACCTCAAACTCTTTAAAACCGAGATGGACCGATTTTGTCCCGCTCGACAGCGTATAAGATGAGAGCGACAGTGTCAGATCACAATATGAAAGCTCCTCAAGCTGCACATCTCCCTGCCTGCGTGCGAGCGCGCGCACCCGTGCAAGAAGCTCTTCAGGCGAAAAGGGCTTCGTCATATAGTCATCCGCACCGCAGTCCAAACCGGTGACTTTGTCGCCTATTTCATCTCGTGCGGTCAACATCAGCACAGGAGTGGCATTTTTAGCTTGCCGTAACTCACGCACAACCTCAAAGCCGGTCTTTTTTGGTAGCATTACATCTAATATAATGACGTCGTATAGACCGCTTTTGGCATATTCCAATCCGTCTGCGCCATCGTAGACCGTCTCGACGCTATATTTCTGCTCGCTCATAATCTGTCCAAGCGCCTCGGCCAAACGCTGCTCATCCTCAACAATCAATACCCGCATCATATAAATCCTCCCCGCTTAAATCACTTATAATAATAC
>DATMYZ010000266.1:0-5168 GCA_035560675.1 Clostridia bacterium | reverse complement strand
CCCTACTCCAAGTTGACCAGGCGCAGATTTATCGTCGCCTGAGACAACCAACCACTTTGCGAAAACACCTTGGAGCAGACGAATAATGCTTAAAATAAAGCCAACCAGCGGGGCGATATAAATGATATACATGGGTATTTGCATTGCCGGGCTTAGCTGTCCGCTGACCACCGCATTGTTAAAATAAGTCCAAGCAAAAGGAACCATATAGAAATAGAACGCCAACATAGTTACTTTTTCAATAATCTTAAATATAGCTGCAACCTTTTTCGGAAGCAGGGATACGATTTGATCAATTTTAATGGAGATCTGCTTTTTAAAGCAGTAGCTGATACTCAAGAACCCCGACCATACAAACAAAAAGCGAGAAAGCTCCTCAGACCACGAGAGAGGACTATTAAAAATATATCTTGCTATGATCTGTGCGCCCATAGCCAAAGACATAATTAGCAGCAGTACGACCAGAATAGTTTCTTCAAGGCTTTCATCCAACCATTTGAGAACCTTCATAGGCCACCTTTTTCCTTTCTTAGCAAGTGTTACCTTGTTTGGTTGCGGCGCTTCTAAAAGCGCCGCTGCCAAACAATATTGAATGGGAGTTTAGTATGCAGTTTGTAATCGCAAGCTAGGATTTATGCGAGGAAGAATGCTTGGGTGGCTCATAAACGCCTTCGGCGTTTCGGACGACCTTACCATTAACGACATGGCCATCAGGGGAATAGATATCATTGATATTCCAGCAGCCGGGGGTCGGCACCGGAATGTTCTGCATGGGTACATCAAGCAAGTAGGGCTTATTGGCCTCAATTGCCTTTTTAAGCGCCGGAGCAAACTCGTCGGCTGATGTTATTTTCACCGATTCAATGCCATAGCCCTTGGCAATATCCGCCCAGTTAGGCGTATAGCTTGCGCCGTCTGGCGTTGCAAACAGCGTACCAAACTTGGTGCCATAGTTGCCAAACTCCAGTCCGGCAATGGTACCAAACGCCGAGTTGTTCATAACAACCCATACCACCGGAATATTTTGTTCAACAGCAGTTGCAATAACCGAGGGGTTCGTGCCAAAGCCACCGTCACCAATAAGGGTGATGACCGTCTTATCGGGTGCACCCAGCTTGGCACCCAGTATGGCGGCCGAGCCAAAGCCCATGGTCGCAAGGCCCGAGGGATGGTGAATACTACCGGGAATTTCAACGTCAAACTGCTGGGCAACACCGTTTTTGTTCCAACCCACATCGGTGAAGATGAGTGAATCGACAGGCAGCTGCTCCTTGACGTCCTTGAGAATGCGCTGGGGTGTCATTGGGAAACGGCTGTCGTTGCTGACCTCTGTGTTGGCCGCCTTAAAGGCCGCCTTCTGCTCAGCAATTTTTGCGCGAAGTTCGGGCTTGTCAATACCGTTGGGGCAAAGCTTCTTCGCTTCTTCAAGAATTTGCTGCAACGCATATTTCAGATCTGCCACTGCACCAATTTCAACGGGATAGTTGCGGCCAATTTCGGTGGGGTCAATGTCAACCTGCAAAAACTTTGTTTTGCCCATATCAAAGGTAACACCCGGGTACCAGCTGGAGCTGTCAGCCTCGGCGAAGCGAGTGCCCAGGCCGAGAATAACGTCGGCATTGGCGGTCAGCTTGTGGGTAAACTCCATACCCCAGAAACCGGTCTGACCGATCATTAGCGGATGCTTATCCGAGATGCAGCCTTGGCCCATCAAGGTACGAGAAACAGGTATGTCAAGGAACTCGGCCAGCGCGGCCAGCTCTTCAGAGGCCTGTGCCAGCAGAATACCGCCACCTGCATGCATTACGGGGTTCTTGGCCTCGACCAGCCGCTTGGCAATCGCCTTGGCTGCATCGGGAGCAAGGGCGGGGCGAAGCGTGAGATCGCTGTCAAGATAAGTGCGCTCAAACAGATCAGTATCAATCTCACGCGAGAACATATCCATCGGAACAGAGATCAACACAGGGCCGGGTCTGCCGCTTTCGGCAAGGCGAAACGCCTTATCCAGAATGGCCGGCATGGCCTCAGGATCGTCTATGCGCCAGGCACGTTTTACAACAGGCTTGTAAATATCATACTGTGAACCATCACAGTGTAGATTAACCTCCTGATGGGGGTGGCGACCGTAATAATAACTGGGCGCATCGCCTGCAATCACCACCATGGGAATGGAGTCAAACGCCGCGTTTGCAACGCCAGTGAGGGCATTCGTCATGCCGGGGCCTATATGGCACATAACAACGCTCGCCTTATGAGTGACACGCGCATAGCCGTCGGCTGCGGTAGAAGCAATCTGTTCATGGCGATTGGAAATATACTTGATTTTTGTGCTCTTTTCAAGTGCATCAAGCATGGCAATAACAGTGTGACCGCAAAGACCGAATACATACTCGACGCCGCGGCGCTCCAAATAGTCAACTATTTGGTAAGAAAGCAATTTTTTCATATATTATCTGCGCTCCTTTCTAAGCAATGCTTTATAGGGGGAAGGAACGGCGGTGTTAGCACCGTCCTGCGTAGATGATAGCATTAAAATGCCTTATCGATCCATCTCCGGATTGTAAAATTCGCCAAACAGCCACTCTTCGCTGGGCTTGTCTTCGGGAATCGGCACAGACACCCAAGTCACATTCATATACTGGCGAAGCGCGATGTTCTCCGATATGATATTGCCGCCCCAAGTGCCGCAACCCATGGAATTGGTCATCGGCATACCGTTGGTGTAAGAACCGGCATTGGCTTTGTTCTGCGGCTGGCGAACCATAATTCTAGAAACAGGAGCCGCCAAACCGAGTCTATGGATATGATCCTGATTGAAGGAATAAATACCACAGGAGTGACCCTTGCCACCAACTTCGTAAATAGCGCGCATCATATCAAGCGCGTTTTCAAACTCGCCGTCATACTTAAACAGCGCAAGCAGCGTGGTGAGCTTCTCGCTGGAGAAGAAATGCTCCTTGCCGATGCCATCGCCCATAACTGCGATAAATTTGTACTCATCGCCAATGCTAAAGCCAGCCTTCTCGGCAAGCTTCTGAGGGGAAACTGCAACAGTCTCAGGCAGTCTGTGGCCGTTTTCGTCCCACATGACGCGCTTAATCAGCTCTTTTTCTTCTTCGTTGGCGAAATAGGCGCCTTCTTCCTTAAGCGCTTCTACCGTTGCGTCAAAGATAGAGGCATGGATGATCAAGTTGCCATCGCAAGAACAGCCTGAACCAAAGTCAGAAGTCTTCGAAATGCGGGTATTTCTTGCTGCGTCTCTTGGATCGGCGGTCTCATCATAAATCATTGTGGAGTTACCGGCACCGGAACCGAAAGCCGGGGTACCGGAAGAATAAGCAGCCTTAACCATGGGACGACCACCAGTGGCGATGATCAGGTTAGCACGTCTCATCAGTTCGTCAGTCTTAGCTAGGCTCGGCTCCTCAATGACCTGAAGAAGATCGGCAGGCGCGCCTTCGCGAACAAGCGCCTCGCGCATGATCTGCACGCACTTAGCGGTGCTCTTCTTAGCACGGGGATGCGGAGAGAAAATGATTGCATCACGCGCCTTAATAGAATACATGGCCTGACCTGCAGGGGTAGAAGTGGGATTGGTGGTGGGAACCAGCGACGCGATAATGCCAACGGGCTTTGCGTATTTGACGAGGCCCTTTTCAGGAATCTCTTCAATAATGCCTACACTCTTGCCGCGCAACGCGTCGCGCAGCATGCCGCGAACCTTGTGACGCTTGTTAACCTTAGAAACCGGATCGCCGAGGCCTGTCTCTTCGACAACCTCATAGCAGAGCGGCTCCCAAGTCTTGAGGTTGGTGATAGCCCAGCCGACAGCGCGGCAGAGGTGATCAACACGCTCCTGGTCGTATGTTGCGATAATGTCGACCGCTTTTTGTGCGCGTTCAAACAACTCGTCAAATTCTTTTAACTGTTCTGCGGTAAGTTCTTTGCTTGCCATGGTAAAAAATCATCCTTTCGCTTATTAAAAATTAAAATTTAAAGCATTGTTTATGCAACATTTGCTGTAAACAAAGGCGTTTAAAACTTATAAAGATCTGAAACCTTGCCTGCTTTTAGCACAGCACTTGGGAGTTCATGACCGACCATCTCCTGCAACTCGCGGGCCGTTGCGATCATCCGGTCAAGATCGACGCCGGTTTCAATGCCCATTTCGCCGCACATATGCAGCAGGTCTTCGGTAGCGATGTTTCCGGTTGCACCAGGGGCAAAAGGGCAGCCGCCCAACCCGCCTAAGCTTGCGTCAAAACGGGTTACTCCCGCCTGCATACCAGCCAAAACATTTGCCAGACCCATACCGCGCGTGTTGTGAAAATGAAGGTTCCACATGACTTCAGGAAAAGCTTCCTGCATCTCAACGCACTGGCGGTAAACCAGTGCAGGGTTTGCCATGCCTGTAGTATCAGACATCGAAAGCTCTGTTATTCCAATTTTTCTAAACTCGGCCGCAACAGCCTTAATGCGCTCTATTGGAATGGTACCCTCAAAAGGGCATCCGAACGAAGTCGCCATGGCCCCGGAAAGTGTCACGCCCTGTGCTGCGGCGTATTCAGCCATGGGCGCAAATTTTTCAAACATTTCAAGCGGAGTAGAATTGGCATTGGCCCGCTGATGCGCTTCGCTAACTGAAAGGGTAATCTTCACTTTTTTCATTCCAGCTGCAACCGCGCGCTCTAAGCCCTTTTGGTTCAAGACCAGCACACGATATTCAACGTTAGGCTTTTTGACAAGCTGCTCAAAAACCTCCCCTGTGTCCGCCATCTGCGGAACAGCTTTCGGATTGACCATGCTGCCGATTTCAATAAGCGAAACACCTGCATTTTGCATTTTTTCAAGTAGCTCAAGCTTTTGCGCCGTAGATAGCGTTGATTTTTCATTTTGAAGCCCGTCGCGCAGGCCGACTTCACATACAGTAATGGATTTTGGCAGATTCATAAGATCAACTCCTTTTCTCAGGGTGCGTATTCTCCATTCATAAAGAATACTTTCTGCCATCTTTACTCTCATTATCCGAGAAGACAAACAAAAAGTCCAACACCGAAATTCGATTGTTAAATCGGACATTTCGATTAGTTGGACTAATTAGCTGTTATTCATAGCATTTTTTTATTTATATTGCACAACAACAAATACTGCTAAGACAGGGCGTAGAT
>DATMYZ010000265.1:0-4261 GCA_035560675.1 Clostridia bacterium | reverse complement strand
CTGTCGGAGGGCAAATCGGCCCGCGGCATGGCTTTAACCGACGAGGAAGCGGAGCTGCTGCACGACGTGCCACTGCTTTCGTCAAAGCCGGTGATCTACGCCGCCAATTTGAGCGAAGCCGACCTGACCAACGCCGCAGGCGGCTACAACGCCTTTTATCAGAAAGTATGCGATATTGCCAAAGGAGAAAATGCGCAGGTCATTCCCATCTGTGCCAAAATCGAAGAGGAAATCGCCGAGCTGGAAGATGAGGACAAGCAGATGTTTTTGGAGGAGCTTGGCCTGCACGAATCCGGCCTTGACCGCTTAATTACCGCAGGCTATGACCTGTTGGGGCTCATCTCTTATCTCACGGCCGGCGAGCCCGAAGTGCGTGCCTGGACGATTCAAAAGGGTACCAAGGCGCCACAGGCGGCCGGCAAAATTCACTCAGATTTTGAGCGCGGCTTCATTCGCGCCGAGGTCGTGTCGTTTGATGACCTTGTAGCCTGTGGCTCTATTACCGCCGCTAAGGAAAAGGGCCTCTATCGCTCTGAGGGCAAAGAGTACATCTTTCAGGACGGGGATGTTGTGCTGTTCCGGTTTAACGTGTAATTTGGGCAGAAACAGACGCGTTGCCTTTTGCAGGCTTTTGAATTAGTACGTTTACGGCCTTTAATAAGCACTTACAGAACGGGCTGTGCGATAGATATGTCGCGCAGCCCGTTTGTTGCTATTCATTCGTTTTTCAGCAGCAAGGCCAAATAAGCGGCCGCAGCGTATTCGCGCGGCAGCAGCCCCGCCAGAATGCGCACCGCTTCGCTGTCATTTTCTTCCCGCAGCATCAGCTGAGTGATGGAAGCGGACATACGGCGCGGCTCCATTGATTGCAGTGCCGCCGCGAGAATGCGCTTGATATCCTCCTTCGGCTGTAGCTCCAGCGCCGGAAACACCGGCGGCACCGTATGGTATAAACGCAGCAGCTGGCCGTTAAACTTTTCAAAGCTATACTGCTGCTCGGGTGAAATGCCATAAACCGCACCCGCTATTTCTGCCGCGCGGCAAAGCTTTTCAGCCGTGTGGCTTTCCCAGTTTGATTTCATCAAAAAATCAATGGCGACGTCCTTTTCCATTGTGCTGATGGTGCGCACCATCGTGCTATGGGCCAGTCGGGCAATGCGATCCTGCAATAGTTTAAGCCCGTCTTTAAGCGCCCGTTGGTTCGTAGCCGTTTCACCATGCGCGAAGGTATAGTAAAAACCGTCCAGTTTGCCAAACGCTTTCATGGTATCGTAGTAGCCAAAGCGGCGGTTGCGAGCAAAAATATCTTTATCGAACTCAAACACCGCGCCCAAGTCCCAATAAGAGCGGATGCGGATGATATCGACACCCTGTTCGTTGACCGGCTCGCGCACAAAACCAATGCCGTCCAGATCCACCGCGACGACGTATTCGGCTCCCTGCTTAATCGCCAGATTGATTGGCACATTGTCGTAATAACCGCCGTCAATGTAATGCAATCCATCGATTTCATAAGGCGAAAATACCGGGAAGCAGGATGAGGACGCCATGAGGTAGCGGTAAAGCATGCCATGCGGTATCTCCTCAATCATCGGCGTAAATGGGCGCATGGATGGCAGCTCCACCGTAACCAGCCCAAAATGAGCGTTGGACGCCCGTACCTTTTCTTCATCCACCGCTTCTTTGATCAGCGCTTCAAGAGATGAAGAATCGACGCTGCCCTGAAGCAACGCGTCGTTGACCGCAAACTTGACCATATCCAGCGCGCTGTTAATGTTGCGGATGTTGGTTTTGCGCTCTTCGTGGAAAATATTCTCATACTCAATATTATTCCACAGCTCATCGGCAATCTCAAAGGTGTTCTGCGCCATTAGCGCACCGTTGATAGAGCCGATCGATGTGCCTGTGATGATGTCAAATTCCAACCCCAACTCACGGAATGCCTGCCACGCTCCCATCTGATAGGAGCCCTTGGCCCCGCCGCCGCCCAGCACCAGCGCCTTTTTGTTCATGTTGATACACCCTTTCAGCGTGCGATATCCATGTAGTTGGCCAGATTGGCGCTTTTATCTAATACGCCGGTGATCAGGGGCTTTTTGCAGGTCATCAGCGTCGTGATACCCGGGCCGTGCCCCATGATCGTACAGTCCGAATGCACGACCACTCCGATGGAAACTGCGTCGGTCAGATAACCGCGTCCAAAAGTGTTGTCGCAGTTTTGCAGCAGCACCATGTCGCCATAGCAAAGCCTATCCAGCCCGCAGCGGACAATTTCATCCCAGTCGGCCGTCATCAGGTCATAGTCGCCGGTATATCCCGATCCCATGCCCTGCCCTGCACCCATAAGATGCGCCGGAACAATGCCCGCCACAGGCACTACAAGCTGGCCATTGTCTACCGAAAGCTTCATGCGGTCCAGCAGTGTAGGATCGATGCCGGTGAGCATAATATCAGGAAAATCTAAAAGCGAAAGCCCTTGACCGCAGGCCTTGATTAAAATTTTATCCTCCGGCAGCATTTTCTCCATGTCCTCATCTGAAAACCAGAGCAGCGTGTGTTCAATACCGCCGTGAAAGCCGGTAACAAAGCCGCAGGCTCCCTTGGCCTCGCCTGAGACGACTCTGGCCTTGTTGCCGATGCAGGCCAGCATCACCAATGCGTCGTTTTCCTTCTCATTGGGATTGCTCATACTCACGCCCGGTTCAACATGGTCGCAGACCTTATCAAACACACAGTCCCCCAGCTTGACGTTATAGGTAATGCCCCCGACACTGGGCAGCACCCGACTGCTGCCATCGTGGCAAAGCTTAAACACGCCGCTGCGCCCGATAGTAGGGTGATGTATTCTGCCCATGACCGACTGTATGACCAGCTGATCACGGTTATCGCGCAATGTCATCATAAAAACCTCCTGTGTAATAATACGATGGATTTATTTTACTATGCTTCCCCACAAAAGTCACGCAAAACAGTTTGGACTCAAATCTTTGAATTTGAGAGTCGCTTAAGGCCTTGCCTTTTATTCTTCGCCAATATTGGGTGGAAAATATTTCAAACCTGTGTTATGATACATGGACAACATTAAATATTCGGCGGTGAAGTTTTGATGATAAAAAGCAAAAAGAACATACGCGTTGCGTTTTGGGTGATTGTCCTGTCGGGTTCACTCCTGCTGGGCATCGTCACCGCGGCGCTGGATATCGGTGGTGCTACCAAAAATGCGCTGGTAATAATATGGCTAAGCACATTGGCGTTTGCTTCTATAGCTATTGACCTGCTGTGGTATCGGGCGTTTAATCAACAGATGAAGGCTCTGCAACCTATCCTTTTGGAAGAACGCAACCCCGACCGCTATATTCAGGAAATCAGCGGACTGCTGGAAGGCAAAAAATCGCCACGGCTGCGCGGTATTCTGCTCATTAACCTTTGCGCCGCCTACTGCGAAAAAAGGGAATACGATACAGCCAAAACGCTGCTGTTGCAAATCGACCCCAAAAAGCTTGCCAGCTTAAACAGACTGGTGTTCTGGGCCGATCTTGCTTATGTGCACTTTCATCTGCATGAGGATGCGCAGGCCTGTGCGATTTTAGCCAAACAGGAAAAGTTGCTTTTTAAATTGAGGGAGCACCCGCATGTAGGCGGACTTATGACCATTTTGTTTGTCTTTCAAAAGGTGGCGCAGGGTGACAAGGCCGAGGCCAGAGCATTATTAGAACAGGCACGCCCAAAATGGCAGACCGCGCGCAATGCGCATGATTTTGATTATCTGGAGCAGCTGTGCTGAACAACGTTCGCTTTTATCTGAACATGGCACCCCCGACGTATAGAGCGAAATGGCAACTTCGTTGACGAAACGCCGAAATAGTGGTATAGTGGCCCATATTCGGATGGACTAAAGGGAGATGAAATGATGCGCAAATGTATGGACCATGACAACCTGCACAGGCGTCTAAATAAAATTATGGGGCAGCTTAAAGGCATCGAAAAAATGGTGGATGAGGATGTTCCCTGCGAGGAGGTACTGATTCAGATAAACGCTGCGAAAAGCGCCCTGCACAAGGTGGGGCAGGTCGTTCTGGAGGGGCACCTGAATCACTGTGTCCGCGAAGGAATTGAGCATGGTGATGCGGATAAAACGATTGCTGATTTTGCCAAAGCGGTCGAACATTTTTCCCGGATGTCCTGATAAATGAATTGTAAAACAGCCGTACACAATACGGCTGTTTTTTGTTGACATTATATACCCCCATAGGTATAATAT
>DATMYZ010000264.1:0-5426 GCA_035560675.1 Clostridia bacterium | reverse complement strand
GACCAAAAGCACCAGTCCAATAGTAAACAGCGCACCACGATGCACCCCACTGGCGTAGCCCATCTCCAACACCATGCCGGATGCCAGCAGCCGAGCACTTTTAAACAAGGCAGGCATCCGCACCACATTGCCCGAAACCATCAGCACCGCCATTGCTTCGCACAGCGCGCGCTGGATGCCCGCCGCTCCGTTTTTGAGAATTTGGCGCCTGATTGCAGGGAGTTCGGCACAAAACACCGTTTGCGTCACGGTGGCTCCCAGCGCAAGCGAGGCCGCGTCCACCGCTTTGCCCGCCTGTTCCAGCGCATCAAGGCAGCTGATAAACAGAGTGGGCAGCAGCATGACCGCCAGCACTACAATGACGGTGAAAAGTGAAGCACCGCCGCTTTTGGCCATCTGCCGCGGCATCACCCTTAGTAGCCACGGCATAACCACCGTCAGCCCCAGCAATCCAAATATGACCGTGGGCAGTCCGCACAGAACGAGGCCAAGCTGGCGCACTGCGCTTTTAAGTTCACTTGGAAACAGATTTTTAGCGCACGCCGCCCCAAGCAACGCCACCGGGAGTGCCAGCGCAACTGCGCTGAAGCAAGCCGCTGCCGAACAGGCCAGCATGGACATAATGCCATATTGCCCCTGTTGGGGCGACCAGTGGGTTTTAAACATAAATTCTGCACCAAGCTGGAGCAGCGCGGGCAACGCCCCAAGCATTAAAAAAATGACAATACCCACAGCGGTAATAATCCCCAGTGCCGCAAAAAGATGCACCGCAGTGTCAAACAGGTATGATTTAGCGCGGCGAACCCCTTTGCGTTGTCTCATCGTGCGCCCCCCTCTATTATTAATTGGGCGGGCAGCATGCCCAGCGTGCCAATGACCTTTCGCCCCGATTTTCCTGTGGCGTAGTCTAAAAAGCCCAGCACCTCGCCCCGATTTTCTCCTGAGAGCGTGCATAACCAGAATCCGCGCGAAATGGGATAGCTGCCGGAACGCACACTTTTCTCGCTGGGTAGCACGCCGTTTATGGAGAGTTGCTTGACCGAAGCGTCGATATAATCAAACGATAGGTAGCCAATAGACCCAGGTGCAGTTGCCACCGCAGTACGCAGCATCCCTGTTTCGCTGTGCTCCTGGCTGTGAACGGCGGGAACGGCCAACCCAATGGCTGTCTCGAACGCGCTGCGTGTTCCAGAGCCCGCCTCGCGGCCAATGACAACAATCGGCATTTTTTTGCCGCCAAGCTGTGACCAATCGGTGATCGTCCCTGCGTAGATATCTCGTAGTGTTTTGACTGAAATATCGGTTATATGATTAGACGGATGTACCGCTACCGCGATGGCATCCAGCGCCACCAGTCGGCTGTCAATTCCGACGGACTCTTGTGGGGTCAGCGCGCGCGAGCAGCTGGCAATGTCGCATACACCCTGCCGAAGCGCCAGCAACCCTAACTCGGTGCCTCCGAGTTGCGGCTGAACCCAGCCGTTTTCTTCTTTGTTGTAGTGCTCACTTAGTGCACCCAGCATTTTGCCCATACAGGTAGAGCCCGCAATGACCACCCGCGCTTTTGTCGGCCGTTTATCCAGACGGCCTGTAAAAGTCAGCGCAACCACTATGAATACGATTACCAGTGCAAAAATACGCCGTTTGCCACTCACCTGCATCACCTCGTTTAATTATGATTATGCGGCATCGCGACAAAATAGAAAAGGCCCGCATCCACCAAATAGTTTGGCAATTGCGGGCCTGCTAACGAGCTTAGATTACGCGATGGGCTGAACGCTGCCCTTATATTTCTCAAACATAAAATCAGTGACTTCCTTGCTATGCAGCACATCAATCAGTGTTTTGATGGTGGCGTTGTCCTTATCCTCAGGGCGAACGGCAATGATATTGGCATAGGTCAGCGCACTTTCGCCACTGGGATCCTCGTTGGCCAAAACCGTACCGTTGACACCGGCCGCTATAGCATAATTACCATTGATGACGGCAAAGTCCACATCCTTGAGAGCAGATGGAATCTTGTCGGCATCCAATTCAACAAGGTCAAGTTTCTTGGGGTTCTCCGTGACGTCGAGCTTAGTCGCCTCGTAGCCGACACTGTGGTCAACCTTAATCAGACCCTGTGCTTCCAGCAGGTAGAGCGCACGGGCCTCGTTACTGCCGTCGTTGGGAATAGCCACCTGAGCGCCGTCGGCAATGCCAGCCAGATCAGATGCCTTGCCGGGGTAAACACCCAGCGGCTCGTAGTGAATGTTGCCGGCGCTGACAATGTCGGTCCCGTTCTGCTTATTAAAATAATCGAGATACGGCTGATGCTGGAAGTAGTTCGCATCCAGATCGCCCTGAGCCAGCGCGGTGTTAGGCAGAACATAGTCATCGAACACGGTAATTTCGAGCTTAATACCTTCTTTTTCGAGAAGGGGTAAAGCAAATTCCAGCACTTCTGCATGAGGGGCCGCGGTCGCGCCGATTTTCAGCACGGTGAGCTCGACGGCGGGTGACGACGCTGCGGGTGCAGAAGAGGGGGCCGCCTCGGAGGGGGCGGCGGGAGCAGCGGAAGATGTGCCGTTCGAGCACGCGGCAAAAGCCAGTATCACTGCAATGGCAGATAATAATTTTTTCATGTTGATTTCTCCTTTTATAGTTTATTTGCGTTCAAATTTTTGATAAGCCCTCCGCCAAAATGTGCACCTCTCGGCATTAAGCTTTTTATCTATCGTAAACAGAATTTATCTGTTACGTTTGTCCAATCTGGCAGCGGCAAAATTGAAAATTCCCTGAATAATGCAAACTAAGATCACCAACAGCACGACGGTCATATACATGACGGTGGGATTAAAACGTTGAAAGCCGTAGCTGTAACCGATTTTTCCCAAGCCACCGGCGCCAACGGCACCCGCCATCGCGCCATAGCCAATAAGCGTAATGGTGGTGATGCTCAACCCTCGGATGATGCCAGGAATGCTTTCGCTAATGAGTACTTTGGTGACAATCTGGAGATTGGTAGCGCCCATACATCGCGCTGCCTCGATGACGCCGACGTCAATTTCTTCCAGTGACTGCTCGACCATTCGGGCGACGAAGGGAGCCGCACTCACAACCAGCGGTACAATGGCAGCATCATTGCCGATAATAGTTCCGACTATCAGACGGGTAAATGGAATGATAGCCATCAGCAAAATGATAAATGGAATACTGCGAAGCATATTGATCACCCAGCCGAATACTGAATGGAACGGTTTGTTTTCCGCAATGCCACCTCTTTTTGTGATAAACAGTAGAACGCCCATCGGCAAACCCAATATGTAGGCAAAAAGCGTCGACAATACTGTCATATAGATGGTATCCACCATGCCCTCGGCTAAAAGCGGAAAATATTTTATGATCAAGTCCATCATATGTTACTCACCTCGTATCCCAGCAGTAGCTTAGTAATGTCGCTTTGTGGGTTGCCGAAAATCCCAGCTGTGTCGCCGCTTTCAACAATGCGCTGCTCATCTATGACTGCGACACGGTTGCACAGCGCTTTTACCACGCTCATTTCGTGCGTAATAATCAGTATGGTAACGTTCAGCTCATGGTTGATATCCCGCAAAAGCTGCAAAATGCTGCGCGTTGTTAAGCTGTCCAGCGCCGAAGTTGGCTCATCGCACAAGAGCACCTGCGGGTTTGTCGCCAGTGCGCGCGCGATGGCCACACGCTGCTTTTGCCCACCCGAAAGCTGCGCTGGATACGCCTTAGCCTTATCAGAAAGTCCAACCAATTCCAGCAGGCGGGTCACCGTGTGATGAATCTCCACCTTTGAAATTTTACTTAGTGTCAGTGGAAATGCCACATTCTCATACACATTTTTTTGCATCAGCATGTTGTAGCCCTGAAAAACTACCCCCATGCTGCGGCGCGCTTCAATCAGCTCACGCCCTTTTAGATGCGCCGTATTGCGCCCGTTTAACAGAATATCGCCCGACGTTGGTTCCTCCAGCATCGAAAGGCAGCGTAGCAGTGTGCTTTTGCCAGCGCCACTCATGCCAATGACGCCAAAGATGTCGCCCTTGTTCACTCGCAGGTTAATATTTTTTAACGCGGTGACTGGAGGCGTCACTTCGTCAAAGGTTTTGCAAAGATCAATAATCTGTATCATGCGTATAAAGCTCCTTACACAATAAAAAAATCCTTGCAGAATATAATCTGCAAGGACGAAGCGGCAAAACTCCGTGGTACCACCTTGATTTACTTGTCGCTCACGCAACAGGCCTTCTCTGCTGCGGCAAAATGCTTACAGCATAGCACTGTAACGGGTGCACCCGTCATGGACTACATATCGCCCACACAACTCAGAAGCCATGTTCCGCCCGTATTGCCTGTTCTTTTACACCAACCAAGAACTCTCTGTGAGGCACCTCAAGCGTACTCTCCTCATCGTAGTCTTTATTAAATATACTATCATTATACTCGGAAATTGAAACTTGTCAATAGCTAATCCCTATTTTAAACATGGTCATTTTTAGGTTCTTCTTTGCGTTTGCCATACACCGCCATGATAACCGAAGCGCCAATAACGATCACATACCCCAGCAGCGAATAAGCATCTGGAAATTGAGCGAATATAATCATCCCCAGCACCGCTGAAAACAGCACCTGAGAATATTCAAACACCGAAAGCACACTTGAAGGCGCGCGCTTATATGCCGCCGACATGCTAAACTGGCCGATGGTCGCCGCCGTGCCCGCACCCATGAGATAAGCAAACTGTTGCCAGCTCATTGGAACATAGCCTAAAAGCAGTGACGGCAGAAACAACAGGCAGGAAAAGGACGAAAACGCCAGCACAATAGTTTCGCTTTTTTCTCCACGGAGCTGTAAAAAACGCACCATCGTGACCGAAACGCCGGTACCAAGCCCACTGAAAGCTGCAATCAGAGCGGGAGTCATGGCAGCAAAGTCAAAGCTGGGCTTAATCACCAAAATGCAGCCTACAAAAACCACTGTCAGTACAAACCATTCGACTTTACGTACCTTTTCTTTCATCAGCCACGCCGAAAACAACAGGGTAAAGAACGGCGCAATCTTCGCTAAAATAGTTGCGTCTGCAATTATCATATGGTCGAAAGAGTAGTAACAGGCAGCCAAGGCAGCGGTGCCAGAAGCCGCCCGCACAAGCAGCGCCAGACGGTTGCGCTTTTGCACCGAAAAGCCGTCGCCACCTTTATACAACATATAAACAGCCACCACGACCGACACAATATTTCGAAAAAACGCCTTCTGCAAGGTTGGCAGATCTCCAGCCATTCTGACAAAAATACTCATAAGGGCAAACGCCAGCGCCGACGTCAATAAAAAACCTATGGCAACCGAATAAACGCCCCGACGGGCACAACTTTTATGGAGGGCACATCGAAGACCCGCTTTGCTTATCATACTATTTT
>DATMYZ010000263.1:0-3463 GCA_035560675.1 Clostridia bacterium | reverse complement strand
GTCTGGTTAACAGCGTGCGGGGGCCTCGCGGGGGCTATCGACTTTCAAAAAGCCCGTCGGCTTATACCGTGGGCGAGATATTGCGTTTGACAGAAGGCAGTTTAGCACCGGTGGCTTGTATTGACGATGACCCTGTCGACTGTGAGCGCTGTGATGGCTGTGCGACAGTTGAGTTATGGCGCAAGCTGGACGCGGCTATTTCTCAGGTGGTTGACAACATGACACTTGCCGATCTGGCGGCTATCCAGCGCGAGAAGAAGCGAGAGCGCGTATGAATAAAGTGATGGTAGCTATGAGCGGCGGGGTAGATTCTTCCGTCTCGGCGCTTTTATTGAAGCAGCAGGGCTTTGATCTTTGTGGGGCGACGCTTTCGCTGTATTCTAACAACGATATTGGCCTTTGTGATACAAAAACCTGCTGTTCGCTTGACGATGTAGAGGATGCGCGGCGGGTCTGCGCACGACTTGGGATAGACCACTTCGTGTTTAATCTGAAGGAACAGTTTAAACAGGGTGTTATTGAACCGTTTGCCGAGGGATATCGGCGCGGAGAGACACCTAATCCCTGCGTGGAATGTAACCGATCAATAAAATTTTCAGGCGTGCTAGCCAGGGCGCGGCAGCTGGACTATGACGCTATAGCCACCGGCCATTATGTGCAGAGCAAGTATGACGTCGCCGTTGGCCGATGGCTTCTCAAAAAAGGCAGAGACCCGGCGAAGGATCAAAGCTATGTGTTATACATGCTTACCCAACCGATGCTCGCCAGAACACTTTTTCCACTTGGTGGACTGACCAAGCGGGAGGTACGCGAAATGGCCGAAGAGCACGGCCTTGTAACCGCCCGAAAGTCGGAAAGTCAGGATATTTGCTTTGTGCCAGACGGAGACTATGCGGGATTTTTGGCTAAAACACTCGGCGTCGTCTCAGAGCCGGGCTGCTTTGTTAGCCCTCAGGGAGAGGTTCTGGGCCGACATGAAGGCATGATTCACTATACGCTGGGGCAGCGCCGCGGGCTGGGCATTTCGGCTGACCGTAGACTGTTTGTCGTTAAAAAGAATATGGAAAGCAATACCGTTGTGTTGGGGGATGAAGTGCTGCTGATGCGGCGGCG
Source organism: Clostridia bacterium (assembly GCA_035560675.1). Classification (GTDB taxonomy): domain Bacteria; phylum Bacillota; class Clostridia; order Oscillospirales; family Ruminococcaceae; genus Yanshouia. Next base: position 2,350 of record DATMYZ010000263.1, on the reverse strand, counting down.
GATGACGATAGATAGACTTAACTGGGTGTCGGTCGCCGCGCCACAGAGCAGCATCAGGGCAGAGGTTAAGTCGCGGTACCGGCAGTCGGCCCAGCCGGCGTGGCTGCATCCACAGGAGGATGGCAGCATCTTAGTAGAATTCGATGCACCGCAGCGCGCACTAACCCCTGGTCAGGCTGCGGTTTTTTATGCGCAGGATGTTGTTTTAGGCGGAGGCACCATTCGCGATTGTACTTTGGAGGGCGAAAGGCCATGAAGGAACAGTTTTGCCGCAGTGCGATGCTGCTGGGCGAAGAGGCGATAGAGCGGTTGGCCCAAAAGCAGGTGGCGGTGTTCGGCATTGGTGGAGTGGGGTCGTTTTGTACCGAGGCGCTGGCGCGGGCGGGCATCGGCGGGCTGACGTTGTTTGACTCGGACGAAATTGCGGTGTCAAACATTAATCGGCAAATTATTGCGTTGCACAGTACGGTGGGCAGGCCCAAGACCGAGGTCATGCGTGAGCGCATTTTGGACATTAACCCTGATGCTTCAGTAGAGGCTCACCAAGTGTTTTACACCCCTGAAAACGCAGACCAATTTGACCTTTCGTGTTGTGACTATGTTGTAGATGCCATTGATACAGTATCTGCTAAGCTCGAGCTGATCGAGCGGGCAACACGATTGGGTGTGCCTATTATCAGCAGTATGGGCACCGGAAATAAGCTGGATCCTTCGTGTTTCGCTATTTCGGATATCCGCAAAACCAGTGTTTGCCCGTTGGCGAGGGTGATGCGCTATGAGCTGCGCCGAAGAGGAATACAATCCCTTAAAGTGCTGTATTCCACTGAAATGCCCATCGACTCAAAGACATTCGAACCACCAGCACCGGGACGTCATAAAACACCCGGCAGCGTGTCGTTTGTGCCATCGGTAGCGGGTCTTATGATTGCGGGCGAGGTTATAAAAGATTTAGCCGAAGGAAAATGACGCACTAAAGAAGCGTAATATTGCAATAATATCTTGCAATATTGCGCTTCTTTCTTTTTTGTTTTGCGGGATTTTAAGCGTGTTGTGATTGACAGTGTGGAGAAATTTGATATGATGGTAATAGATATTAGACGGCATTTATGCACAAAATTTTATCGCAAAGGAAGATTGTTATTATGGTAAACAACAAACGCCTCCTCGATTCTTTTCTGGAATATGTTCAGATTGACAGTGAAACCAATAATGAAAAGGCTTTTGCAGATTACGTGCTGCGAGAGCTTAAAGCGCTTGGCGGTATTGTAACAACCGATAATGCCGGCGAGGCGCTCGGCTCAAACGGCTATAATATTTACAGTACTTTTGAGGGATCACTGCCCGGTGAGCCGATTCTCTTTTCAGCACACTTGGATACGGTTAAGCCCGGAGTCGGCATTAGGCCAGTTATAGCGGATGGCATTATTCGAAGCAGCGGCGACACGATTCTGGCTAGCGACGACAAGTCTGGCGTTGCGGGCATTATAGAAGCTATCCGCAGCATTAAGGAGCAGCAAATTGCCCACCGCACCTTTGAGGTGATCTTTACCATCGGCGAAGAGGGTGGCCTGCGCGGTTCCAAGCAGCTTGATTATTCGCGCATCAAATCTAAGAAAGGCGTTGCACTGGATTCCAGTGGTAATGTGGGGAAAATTATTGCGCAGGCCCCGGGGCAGATCAAAATTTATGCCGATGTCATAGGTAAAACCGCCCATGCAGGCATTGCGCCAGAAGCAGGTATTTCGGCAATTCAGGTCGCTGCACAAGGCATAGCTAAAATGAAGCTGCTGCGGCTTGATGAAGAAACAACGGCAAATATTGGCAGCATCAATGCGCAATATGCTACAAATATCGTACCCGATAGGGTTACGATTATTGCCGAGACCAGAAGCCGCAATTACGGCAAGCTTCAGGCACAGGCTAAACACATGGTAGACAGCCTGCAGAGTGCCTGTGATGAATTTGGTGCCAAGCTGGAATGCCGCTGCGACACGGCTTATGTCAGCTATAATATTCCCCATGACCATGCGCTAATTAAAGAACTATCGGCCGTATTGACCGCTATGGGCGTAACGCCCGTTGTTGGAAGCACCGGCGGTGGTAGCGATGTGAATATTTTTAACCTCAACGGCATTGATGCGGTTGTGCTGGCAACAGGCATGTCCAAGGTGCATACAACAGACGAATTCATTGAAATTAAGCAGCTTGAGCTAACTGCCGAGATGATGTACCGACTGATGATTTCAGCAAATTAACCAAAAATAATGTCGCAAAATATTATATTTGCAATGCGGCTTTATTGTTCTTGCATAATCTTATAACAAGAGCCCTGTTTGGGGTTATTATAAGT
>DATMYZ010000262.1:0-2692 GCA_035560675.1 Clostridia bacterium | reverse complement strand
AAGCATATCCCACTGGTCTTTATCTTCGGCCGCCTGAAAGCCACCGCAATTCTCTTCGTACTCGATGTTTTCCTGCAAATCATCCGGCAGCGATTTAAAAAGCTTCATCGACTGCACGGCCAGATCCATCTGCTTGCCTGGCTTTTTGGTGTGGTAGCTGACCACGCCGTCGGTTGCGCCCGCTGAGCCCTGCGCGTGATCCTTTTTCTCAATCAGAAGCACCTTTTGCCCGCGACGGCTTAAGTAATAAGACGCCGAGCAGCCGATAACGCCACCGCCAATCACAACCACATCGTATTTATTCATCGTCGAGCCCCCCAATAACGCCTATTTTAACCGGGCGTACAGGCATACGGCTTTTTTGCGGCGTAATCTCTGCTCTGTCCTGCCCGGTAACCTCGGCCAGAATGCCCTGAATCAGCCTTTCGCACGATTTGCCCTGACACAGACCCATGCCCGCTCGGGTGCGGCGCTTTATACCATCCACTGTCGTTGCACCATCGGCAATGGCATCTAAAATCATTTTGCGCGTTACCTCTTGGCAGCGGCAAATCAATATTTCGTCATCCATCTCCATGTTCGAACAACCCCCTTCTTACTTACAGCCCACTGGCAAGCGCTTCATACTGCGCACCGTGTCGGTATAGTCGACCGGAATTGCCATGCTGATCACCGTTGTGCCACCATAGGACGGTAGCTTTTTAACCTTGAGAATGCGGCCTTTGCAGATCGGTTGACCGTCGCGGCCCACCGCGTCCACAATATCGCCTTCTGACGGGAGCGGGATATATTCAAACGGAAAATCAATCGATGCTTCAATCTCAGACAGAGCCTTATTGACAACTGTGATAGCAAGCCCCGGGCAACGCACAATGCACAGTCCACAGCCAGTGCATTTATCGCCATCAATACAGGGAAGATTGGTAATCTGCTCCCCGATGGCAATCGCCCCAAAGGGGCATGCTCCCTCGCAGGGATTACAGGGAATCTGTTGAACACACTCAATGACCGCGACACGGCCCTTCCTCATGCGTGCCTCTGTTGGAATGCCCGGACATCCTGACAGCTCCTCCGCCGACGGGATTCCTGTATATACAATTCCGGTATTCATATCTCGATGCTCCTCCCACAAAATCTGCCCACACGCAGCTCCGACATATCGGCAATCTGCTGATCCTTGCAAATTTTTCTGCGCTCGCCGAACGGGCCGCAACGCAGCGTATCCAGCCGCAGCTGTATCTCAGCCTTTTTGGCCGCTGCTTCTTCGTGCGAGAGATAGCCCAACGCCTCAGCTGCGGCCACGCCAGCCAGATTTCCCTCCTCCATCGCGGAGGAAGCCTCTTCTACGCCGGTGACATCGCCCGCCACATAAATGCCCTCGACGGTGGTTTCCATATTGCAGTCGTGCAGCGGCACATGGCCGCCGAATGCGGGGATGAAATTAAACTGGCAGCCCGGCATCCAGACCAGCTCGGTCATCGGATTAAGGCCGACCGCAAGGCAGACCGTGTCGGCTTGAAGCATCTGTTCAGTTCCGGGAATTGGCTGGAATTTTTCGTTCACCTTGGCAATTTCCACGCGCTCGACACCGTTGACGCCATACGCTTTTTTGACGGTGTGACCCAGATAAATCGGTACTCCCGCACGGCGGATTTTACCCGCATGCACGCCATAACCACCAATTTTGGGCGCACCCTCAACGATGGCAACCACTTCAGCACCCGCCTGCATGAGCTGATAAGAAACAATTAAGCCTACGTTGCCAGAGCCCATCATGACGATGCGTTCGCCGGGCAGCACACGGTTGACATTGATCATGGTTTGGGCCGCGCCCGCACCCATCACACCGGGCAGCGTACTGCCGGGGAACGGCATATAGTTTTCTTTCGCGCCGGTGGCGATAATGACCTTTTGGGGCTTTAACAGATAGTTGGAACCTCCGCTGACAATACCCAGACTCTTATCAGGCTGCATGCCGTACACGAGGCTGTCCAGCATGACTCTGGCTCCGCAGTCGTAGGTTCTTTTCAAAAGTTTTTGTCCGATCTCATAACCACGCACACCGGCCTGGTGAGCGCTGGAACCAAAAAATTTATGTATCTGTTTAAATAGCTGCCCACCGGGGTAATGATTTTCATCAATGACTATGACGTCTGCGCCGGCAACGCGTGCCTGATAGGCTGCGCTTAAACCTGCGGAGCCTGCACCGATAATAGCAACTTCAGTTTCAAGCGTTTTCATTTGACCACCTCCAAGGTGCGCAACGGTGCGAGGCCCTCTTGTCGCTCGACATGCATTCCATCATGCACCGGGGTGACACAGGTGCGGGTATTGGGGACACCATCCACAATCATCATGCAATCGGTGCAGCGCCCGATGGCGCAAAACACGCTGCGCGGCTCATGCCGCTTGGCTGTGGTGCGAAAAATCTTGATGCCTGCGTTAAGCAGCGCGGCGGCGATCGGCTCCCCTTCTACAGCCTCAATAGGTTCTCCGTTAAAATACAAGGTAACCATTTTCAGATCAGTCAGTTCTTCCAATATTGGATGTTTAACGACTCGCAAGGATATGAACCTTCTTTCCCTCTTTGTTAATTTTAGGCGGCCTTCACTGCATCTGTGTGCCGCCAAGTGTCTCAATAATAAAGCCTGCGATTAGTTTGCCGCCAGATTCGGGCGCTACAATACCAGGT
>DATMYZ010000261.1:0-5346 GCA_035560675.1 Clostridia bacterium | reverse complement strand
CATTAGGAGGGGTTATTATGAAAAAACTGACACGTTTATTTTACATAGGCTGCGCGGCGCTGATGATGACAGCCTGCGGCGTACTAAACCGGACCGAGCGGCCGGAAAAGCTTTTAAACCGGCCTTTTGAATCGACTATTTCAGTTAAATGGTGCGATGAAGACTACCGGGGTTTTATTAAGAAGAGTAACGATGGCATTTTAACCGTGACACTCAACAGCGAATTGCTTACAGAGCCGCTGATTTTTTACTACGGCGAAGGCGGATATGGCATTGAGCAGGGGGAGCTGTCATTTACCGCCCCCAAAGATACGCAGTTGCCCGGCTCGTTGCTGTCGTCGCTGGAACAGGCATTTGTCATGCTGCCGCACGCGGAGGCTTCAACCGATGGGGAAGACCTGATTATAAAAGCAGGCACGGCAATATTACGCTGCCGTAAAAGCGACGGCACCTTTGTAGATTTGACGCTTGACCGTGGAATAATAAGTTTTTCCGACTTTTCTTTTTCGGATAACTGAGGGGCGCAATACCCCCTGCCTGTGCATAGAATAGAACAGGTGAATATTGCCTGATGATAATTGTGGTATGTCTGATTAAAACTTAACACCGTCGGTCAGAATATTACTGCAAAACATCGGACGGAGTGTGATGACCATGACGGTAAAACGCGGAGATATTTTTTATGCCGACTTAAGTCCTGTAGTCGGCTCTGAGCAAGGCGGTGTCAGGCCGGTGCTCATCGTTCAAAACGATGTAGGCAACCGGTACAGTCCCACCGTCATCGCAGCGGCTATCACCAGCCAGAAGGACAAATCGAAGCTGCCGACCCATATCGAGCTATCTTCACAGTCTTGCGGGCTTTCACGCGACTCGATTGTGTTATTGGAACAGATTCGAACTATTGATAAGCGAAGATTAAAAGAACGTATGGGAAGGCTGGATGAAGAGTCTATGGATCAGATTAATCATGCATTGCAGGTTAGCTTTGGCCTCGGTGTTCAGGGGTAGCTACATACGCTGCCCCTTGGATATTTACTAAAACCTAACTTGAAAACAGCGCTGCTGAAAGCGGCGCTGTTTTCTATCTCAGACAGTTGCAAGAACCCCTAAAAACGTGTATGATAGTCGATGTATTTAAAAGGGGAGGGAAAGCGATGGAGCAGGTGATTAGGCGCAAGCTGGACGAGCGTTATGAGATTACGCGGCAGATTTCTACCTGTGGCGAAACAGTGGTCTATCTCGGGCGGGATACTGTTTCCGGCCAATTGATCACCATAAAAGAGTTTTTCGCCGAAACGATTATGCAGCGCGACGCTGCCGGCCGGGCCGAGGTGCTGCCGGGCTGCGATGTGCAGTATAAATCGCTTTCTTCGGATTATGAAGAACTTTGCAACTACCTGATGCAGTTGCCAAAGGATTTTCCCGTCCTGCGCCCATCTGAGATTATCTGGCGAAACAATACGGTATACGCCATTGAAAAATATTCTGAAAACGAAACCTTTGACGATTATATGGCTCGCCGCGGACATGCGATGAGCTGGAACCAGCTTAAATCTATGATAACACCTATCATTAAGCTATTGGGGCGTATGCACGCCGACGGCGTATACCACCGGGGCATTTCACCAGAGACATTTTTAGTGGATTCTGCCGGGGTGTTGGTGGTGTCGGGCTTTTCGATTCCAGCAGCTCGCACTGCCGAAAGCGAGATTGCTTCTACACTGTATTTTGGCTACAGCGCACCCGAGCAATATTCTTCTAATAGTTGGCAGGGCAGCTGGAGTGACGTTTATTCGCTGGCTGCGGTGTGTTACCGCGCGTTGACTGGCATTACCCCTGTTGAATGGCGTCAGCGCGGCAAGGGACGGGCGCTGGCGGCTCCGGTAGACCTGATGCCGGAGATACCTCAAAACGTTTCGGACGCGCTGGTACGGGCGCTGACAGTCGATCTGCGCACCCGCTATCGCACGGTTGAGGAATTTTGGTGTGCACTGCTCGTGGCACCGGGGCAGGGGACGATGACCTATCAACTGCCGATTCAAAAGCGCACCGATGAATTGGTTGTTCCAGCTATCAAGGGCAACAATGTCCGGCCGCTTTTATTGGCGCTGGCGCTCATTTCACTGGTGGCTATCTTTTCTCTGGCCCTGGCTTACCGTCTGGTGGACACCTATTTTCAGCCGATTGCTTCCAGCTCACAGTCCGCGGAGGAAGGGTCGTCACAAGGATATTCACAACCTTCCCAACCTGAGATTGTTGTGCCTAACCTCGTTGGTACAGACGTTCAAAAGGTTCTGCTTGATCCGTTGTATCAACGACTTTTTACCTTCGAGATAGAGCGGATTTTTTCTGAGAGCCAGCCGGCGGGAGCAATTGTTGCACAGCAGCCTAAAGCGGGAGAAGAGCCGGGCGATGCGAAACGGATCTATCTTTGGGTCAGCAAAGGCAGCGAGCTTATTCCAATGCCTAATTTGCAGGGTAAAATGCTGGCCGAGGCTACAGCAGAGCTTAACCGTGCAGAAATTGGCTATACCGTTGAGCTTATAGAGCCGGATGAAGCGCATCAGGACACCGAAGAAGGAACGGTGCTCAACACCAGCATTCCGGCAGGCAATATTGTATACCGCAATACCGACACCGTAATTATCTACGTGGCGCAAATTCCGGAAATTCAGGACGAAGAAGAAGATGCCGAAACCTCGTGGAACGAGAACTACGTCGTTTCTGTCCCGCCCAGGACAGAAACCTACTGGCCCACCAGTAAAGCTTCTAGCAGCAATTAGGGTGACACGCAGAATTAATTCAAATGCCGTTGTGGCAGATTATCCTTTTAAAAACGCACCTGGCTTTTTATACTGACACTGATGATAGATGGAGTGTGTGCATATGACCTATGAACAGGCACTGGCGGCTATACACCAGACGCCGTGGGAAAAAAGTGTTCCTGGTTTAAAGCGGATAGAAGAATTGATGCGACTTTTAGGCAATCCGCAGGATACGCTTAAATTTGTCCACATTGCGGGCAGCAACGGGAAGGGCTCAGTAGCAGCTATGACCGCTTCTGTTTTGCAGCAGGCGGGCTATGTTACCGGCCTGTGTACATCGCCTTACATTGCCCGATTTAATGAGCGCATTAGAATCAACGGCGTTTCAATACCTGATGATGATCTGGTAGCTGTGACCGAAAAGGCGATAGCTTGCGCACAAAAAATGCAGCAGCGGCCCACCGAATTTGAATTAGTTAGCGCCATAACTTTCGCTTACTTTGCTGAGCGGCACTGTGATATTGTAGTGCTGGAGGTCGGTTTGGGTGGCAGACTGGACGCAACAAATATTATAAAAACGCCGTTGGTGGCAGCCATAACAGCCATTGGACTAGAACACACCGCACTTTTAGGGGATACCGTTGAGAAAATAGCAGCGGAAAAGGCGGGCATTATTAAGCCGGGAACAGCCGCGGTCGTCAGCGACCAACCGGAGAGTATTGTCGGCGTTATTGCGGATATCTGCCGAGAACGCGAAGTGCCGCTTTGCGTGGCTGAAAAAAGCCGCATACAGCGGCTCTCACAGGGGTCGGATGGGCAGCGGCTGGTTTATTGTGGCTCACAAGAATATTTTTTGCCGTTGTTGGGGGCACATCAGCTGCAAAATGTTTGCACTGTGCTCTCAATTGTTGAGATACTTCGGCAAAAGGGCTTTGTCATCTCAGAGCAGTCCGTACGTGAGGGGCTTAAAAATACCCGCTGGCCTGGCCGGTTTGAGCTGATGCAAAAATCGCCGGACTTTTTTGTGGACGGTGGGCATAATCCACAGTGTGCAAGCGCAGTCGAAGCGACGCTCAATGAGCTGTTCCCCAACCAAAAAATATTTTTTTTGCTCGGCGTGCTGTCCGACAAAAATTATCGGGGCATTATTGCGCCGGCAGTGAAGATGGCAAAGCGCATCATCACCATTACACCGCCCAGTCCGCGCGCTATGGCGGCAGAAGAACTTTCAGTGTTGTTGCAACGCGAATTTGGCATTTCATCCGAGCCTTGCGGTACTATCTCAGAAGGTGTTGCTAGAATTTTGGCACTGGCAGAGCCTTCAGATGTAATTTGCGCTTATGGCTCGCTCTATTCGGTTGGAGAGATCAGAGGCTGCTTTGGCCTGTATGATTATTAATAAGTAAGCGAAAAAAGCCTGCGGCAATTGCCGCAGGCTTTTAAAACATAATCAGTCGCTGACATAGGGCAGGAATGCCAGATGTCTTGCACGCTTGATTGCGATGGTCAGCTGACGCTGATGGCAGGCACAGGTGCCGGTCACACGGCGAGGGACAATCTTTCCACGGTCAGAGAGATATCTTCTCAGGCGGGGGATGTCCTTATAATCAATGTCATGAATTTTATCTACACAAAAGGCACAAACTTTCTTTCTGCCTTTTCTTCCGCCACGCGGCTTGCTGTCGCGGTCATTTCTATCAAAAGCCATATCCTTCAACTCCTTTACTACTTGTTTTGTAGAACGTTCAATTAAAACGGGAGATCATCATCGTTGTCTACCACCTGGAAATCTCCGGCAGAGCCGCTGGCGTAAGAAACGCCCTCGTTGGCAACGGGGCCAGTGGGTGTGCCGCCAGAAGCATTCTTTGATTCCACAAAAAATACGCGGTCGGCGACGACCTCAAAGGCATAGCGTTTGTTGCCTTCTTTGTCGTTGTAATCGCGAGTCTGAATAGACCCCTCGATGCCGATAGCTTTTCCCTTAGAGAAGTAACGGCTGACAAATTCGGCTTGCTGACGCCAACAGACGATGCTGATAAAATCCGCTTTCTTTTCGGCGCCTTTGGTAAAGCGATCAACCGCAATACGGAAGGTCGCAACGTTGACACCGTTGGGGGTGGTGCGCATCTCAGGATCCGCTACCAGACGACCAATCAAAATTGCCTTGTTATACATGGCGGTTCCTCCTTAGTCCTCGTTCTTGACGACAATCAGGGAACGCAACACGCCGTCGGTAATCTTGTAAATACGGTCGAGCTCAGCAGGGAAGCCAGGAACGCAGTTGAACTCTACAAACAGGTAGTAACCTTCGTTCTCGTCATTGATGGGGTATGCAAGTCTGCGCTTGCCCCATTCTTCGACGTTGGTGATGGTTCCGTTTGCGCTGATCAGAGACTTGAATTTCTCAACCAGAGCAGCGATACCCTCCTCGCCAATTTGAACGTTGAAGATTGCAACAGTCTCATAGTTCGCGGAAATCTTTGCCATTTTGTACACCTCCTTCTGGACGTAAGGTTTTGCACGGTTGTGCAAAACAAGGAATTTGCTTTTTAGCTAAAGCATAACAGATAAAATATAACAG
>DATMYZ010000260.1:0-9227 GCA_035560675.1 Clostridia bacterium | reverse complement strand
GCTTGGAACCAATGGCTACCGATTGTCATTTATCAACGTATTCGACCGATATGACTATTATCTTGGCGAGTTGAGTCCCCTTGAATTTTCAATGGTAGCCCCTTATATCAACCGAAAATATGACCATTACCTGATGGATTATATTCGGGACGAATATGGTATTCCCAAAGAGGGGCTTCAGGATATGACCGACCGCATTGGCCTTGACTATGAGCTGATGAAGGAGGTTTATGAGAAAGAGCTGGGTACCATGCCCGCCTTTTATGCGTTGATGCATGCAAATACTGGGCAATTTGGCACCAACGATATGGCAAGCCGCGCCAATGCAGATAACATTTACCGCCTTTTTGCCATGAACGTCAACCGGGAAGGTCTCGCGTTCAACGATAAAAACAACACTATTTATGATCTTACCCGCATGCAGCCACAAGCTTATTGGTCTACAAACCATTTGCTGATGCGGCTTTGGGACGATACGCAGCAGGAGATGGCTTTTGTGACGGGAGACGAAGGCCGTGCAAAATTGTGGCGCATTCTGGACGGGAAAGCAGAATTCGCCGATAATAATATCATCGTGACGTCCTTGCCCGGCGGTCTGGGAAGGGTGCAGCTCAACGGGGCCAGAAGCTATAAGAACGTTTGGGCGTCGGTTCAGCTTCTTGGCAACGCATTGGGTTCTCAGGCAATTTTGCTCAGGGCGGATCAGACGTTGGAAAATTACATTAGCGTGGCTATTTGTGATAAAAAGCTTGTGATTGCGCAGGTGCGCAACGGAGAACGTGAGGAATTGTTTTCTGAACGGCTGGATATTATAAACGGCGACGCACGCGTATCGATATCTGAGGATCGGAAGCTGACGGAAACCGGTAGGCTGGAAATGCAGCTTAAATACGCGCCAAACGTCGAGCAGGCCGCAGATACAACTGAGCAGCTCCAAGAGGCTAAGCTGCAAGAAACTGAATCGGTTGAAGAGGGCGCAGAGGAGTTTATGCCAAATATAGACCTCAACGAGCTCCAAAACAAAACATTGACGGTGTCACTTAACAAAAATGCGCTTTCTGTGACGGTTGGCGGTCTCGAAGCGGTAACAGACCTTCAGGTAAAGAGCAGCCCTGCTGGTTCGGTGGCGTTGGAATGCCGGTCCAGTCAGCAAAACTACAGCCAGAGGAATTTGACAGACGATGTGTACGACGGCGTGTTCCGAGATTTTGTGGTGACCGAGAACGATCGAAACGGGGATATCGTGTTCGACGGGCGGCTTAAGGCGACCGAGCGGGCGCTTAACACCGCCAAAACGCTTTGGGATCGCCTGATTAACTGGTTCATCGAGACGCTTTAAAAAATTGCCTGTGAAAATGCGTGGAAAGGACATATAATGAAAAAAAAATCGCTGCTGCTTTTATTCTTATTCTTGACGGTGCAGCTGCTTTTTGGATGTGCGTTTCTGGCTCATTCAGAGTCGCCCGTTGAAAAAGAGAAAATGTCCGCCTGGGCGGTCTATTGGGATGCAGACGACGCCATGACAGAAATAGCTGATCTGAATGGAAAGCTTGAGAGCCTTGCGTATTTTGGCGCCTATTTCGACGCACAGAACAGGTTGTTTATACCGGATGACATTGTACAACTGCGTGAAAAGATCAAACGGGCAGATGGAGGCAAGTCACTGCCCGGCTACCTGACCTTTGTTAACGACAAGCTGCTGGCGGGCGGCGGTTCATCGCTGAAAGATACCACGCTGTTATATGCGCTACTGGCAGAGCCAAGTGCCCGCGAGACGCATATTCAAGATATTCTAACGTTGACGCAGCAAGGCGGATATGACGGCGTCGAAATCGACTACGAGGCCATCCGAAAGGATATGGTTCTGTGGCAGCATTTTATCGACTTCATTACCGAACTTTCGACTGAGACAACGCAGCGGGGGCTTTTACTGCGGGTGGTATTGGAACCTGGCATTCCTTATGAAGAGCTGTCATTTCCCGCTGGGCCGGAATATGTGATTATGTGCTATAACCTGCATGGCCCAGGCAGTGAGCCAGGCCCCAAGGCGGATGACGCATTTTTGCTTGAGCTTGTCAAAAAGACCGCTACCCTGCCCGGAAAGAGAAATTTTGCCATAGCCACCGGCGGCTTTGATTGGGCGGGCGAAGTAGCTACAGCGCTTTCTCAGAAGGAGGCTTATGCCCTGACGCGGCAGGAGAATGCTGCGCGGCAAAGAGATGCGGGCAGCCAGGCCATTTCCTTTGCTTATACCCGCGATCAGGTGATGCATCAGGTGTGGTATGCAGATTCGATTACCCTAGAGCATTGGATGAACCTGATCAGAAGCGCGGGGGATTTTGGCGTTTCACTCTGGCGTCTGGGCGATTAAGCGTCTAGTTAGAGCTAACGATTTAACCGCTTTATTCTCAGATAATCAGCGCGGAAATCCGCTGAATGAAGAGCCATTAAACGCGCGTCACATGGTTGACCCTGAGAGGTAACGGAGTAAATAAGGCCCCTTGTTCCCTTGTTTTTAAAGGGAATAAGGGGTCTTGTCGTATCAGGTGCATTGCTGAAAAGCATAGAAACAGGCATTACAGGTGCTAAAAAAGCTTGTCACCACTCTCGCCGTTCAGTCCGGGGTGGCAGTCGAAACGCACTGCGCCCACCGAAGCTTCATCATCGACAGCTTCTACAATTTTTGCGGTACCGATAAACCCAAAGCCACCGCAAAGCTCAATGCACTTACAGCCATTGCTGACCAGTGCCTTAGCGACGTTTACCGCATCCGTATAGTCTTTGACGCCGACGACGGTCAGTTCTACCGCTGAGGTAGCGACAACGGTACGATTTTTCGCGCTGTCTGCGTCGGGTGACAGAAATAAAAAGGCCGCCTGCAGCATTTTATATGGCCTCCTTTAACGGTTTGGGATGTGGATGGCTCGTTTATTTGCGGCCAACGCGCACTCTCGCACTGCTTCTGCAACGGTTGGATGCGCGTGAATGGTTGAGATAAGCTCATCCGCTGTGGCTTCGAGGCCGATGGCCAGCGCCAGCTCGCCGATTAAATCGGTGGCACGCGGTCCGAGAATATGCGCACCTAATAGCTCGCCGTACTGTTGGCCGAATAGCAGCTTGACCATGCCCAGACCGCCGTTCATAATCAGCGATTTACCGTTGGCAGCCAGAGGAAAACGCCCGACTTTATAGGCCACGCCCTGTTCCTTTGCCTGCTCTTCGGTTAGGCCAACCCCTGCGAACTCCGGGTTGGTGTACACGCAGGAGGGGTTTGTTTTGCCGTCGTAGGCCGCAGTATGGCCTAAGGCGTTTTCTGCCGCAATCTCGCCCTCATCAGAGGCGACATGCGCGAGCATAACCTTGCCAAGGCTATCGCCAATGGCATAAACGCCCGGAATGCTGGTTTCCATCTGATCGTTAACGGTGATGCGCCCTCTGTCGTGTGCAATGCCAACGGCGTCCAGGTTTAGTGCGGCGGTGTCGGTGCGGCGGCCCACGGCCACAAGCACCTTTTGTGCCTTAAAGACGCGGGCTGCACCGTCAACTTCAACATTGACAGCGGCACTGCCATCTGCCGGTTCTACCGAGATAACCTTGGCATTGGTCAGTATGGTTATGCCTCGCTTTTCCATTTGCTTGCGAAGTACCTCGGTCAGCTCGCCATCCATCATGGGCAGCAGCTTGGGCAGCGCTTCAACAATGGTGACCTTTGTGCCAAAGGCGCTCAGCGCTGTCGCCAGCTCAATGCCGATGACGCCGCCGCCGATGACCAGCAGCGTCTCGGGAACAGCCTCCAGCGAAAGAGCGCCGGTCGAGTCGATGCAGGCGGCATTTTCTTTAACGCCGGGTATGGGTGGAATGGCCGGTACCGAACCGGCTGCGATGATGATTTTATCTCCCTTGACCGTTTCGGTGCTGCCATCTGCCTTTTTGACGTTTAGTGTGTCGCGGGTAACGAACGACGCCTCGCCAGAAATGACCTTGACCTTGTTGGCACGCAGCAGCCCAGTGACGCCTGAAACCAGCTGTTTGACAACGGCGGTTTTCTTGGCCTGAACCTTACCCCAGTCAAAGCCTTTAATGTCTAAATTTATGCCAAATTCGGCCGAGTGGCGCGCTTCTTCCAGCAGTTCGGCGGCGTGAAGCACCGCCTTGGTCGGAATGCAACCAACGTTTAAGCAGGTGCCGCCGAGGCTGTTTTTCTCAATCAGGGTGACGTCACCGCCAAGCTGGGCGGCGCGGATGGCAGCGACATAGCCGCCAGGCCCGCCACCGATTACAATGACTTTAGCCACTTTCATTCCCCCTTATGCCAGCAAAAGTGCGGGCTTCTCCATCAGCTTTTTGATGCGGGCTAAGAACTGCGCCGCCACTGAGCCGTCTACCGCGCGGTGATCGGCGGTGAGCGAAAGTTTCATCAGTGGTTTGGCAACCGGCTGTCCGTTGACCGGGACATAGGTCTCTGCAATGGCGTTGACGCCGAGAATGGCAACCTCCGGCTGGTTGATGATAGGCGAGAACGATTCTACGCCGAACATGCCCAGATTGGTGATGGTAAAGGTGCCGCCGGTGAGGGCGTCGGGACTTAGCGTGCCTTTTTTGGCCTGATCGGCCAGCGATTTGATCTCACCGGAGATTTCTATTGCGCCTTTAAGATGCGCGTCTTTCACGACCGGAACGAGTAGCCCGTCGTCCAGCGCTACGGCCACGCCCATATTGACGTAATGCTTTAAAATTAGGTTATTGCCGTCGACAGAGCAGTTAAGTAGTGGAAATTCCAGCAGCACGCGTGAAACGATTTTGACCAGCAGGTCGGTGTAGGAGACCTTGACATTTTCAGAGGCAAGCTGCGCCTTATAGTCTTTCATGGCAGTCATATCAATGCTGACGTCGTAGGTGACCGTGGGCGAGGTACTCATGCTCAGGCTCATTCGCTTGGCGATGACCCGGCGCATGGCGGTCATAGGAATAATCTCCTCACGAATACCTGTTGTAGCGGCAGAAAGATAGGCGTAAACGTCCTTCGACATCACCCGGCCGTCTGCCGGTACTTGGGTAAGCGCGATGCCCTTATCGTCAGCAATTTTGGCAGCAAGCGGCGTGGCCTTGACTTCGGGCTGGGTGGGCTGATGCGGTGTTGCCAGATAATGCTCAACATCCTCAAGCGTAATTCTGCCGTCAGGTCCGGTGCCAGATACCACGGACAGTTCTATCCCTTTCTCTTTGGCCAACTTCTTTGTGGCGGGTGAGGCCAGTAGTCTGCCAGACGTATTCGCGGTGGCGGCCTGCGCCGCAGCAGGTGCCTGCGCTGTTGGTGTCTGGTTCTGTGCGACAGGTGCGGCGACTGAACCAGAATTTAGTAGCGCGGCAATATCCTCACCCGGTGCGCCGACAATGGCTACGGGTTCAAGGCAGGGGGCGGTTGCGCCTTCTGCCACCAGGATTTTTAACAGGGTGCCGTCGACGGTGGATTCGATGGTATTGGTCAGCTTATCGGTCTCCACCTCATAGATGCCTTCACCGGCGGACACCGAATCGCCTTGGGCCTTCAGCCAGCGGCTGACGGTACCCTCCGTCATTGTTAAGCCCAGTTTAGGCATGACAAGCGGTTGTGCCATAAAATTTCCTCCCTTATACTATATATTGAATCGTTGGGGGCAAAACAGTCCCTGCCGGGCGGCCTGTTCCAGGGCTGGACCAGTTTGAATCCGCCAGGGACCGTTTTGAGTGATGGTAAAGCTTAGCGTGTCGTTCCTGCGGACTTTAAGCTCACGCTCACCGTCCAAAGCGACCATGCCATCCTGCGTCATAGACAGCACGTGTGGTGTATCCACAGGGAGACGACCCGACTGTGAAATATAAATTTTGGAGAGGACACCGGCGGCAACGGGCGCCAGCGTGGCTTCTCCGGTGTTATCAAGCGCCAGAAACAGTCCCCACGCATCCGAATCGCGCACAATCTCGCGGCATCCGGCAATGGAAGAAAATCCGATAGAGGCCGGATGGCAGCGGGTAACCACGATATGCCGGATTTTGTCTATTTCCCATATTGCCCGTGAACCGATAAAAATATCGTCGGTGACAACAGCGTCGATCAGCGCCATATCGGCGTATTCGCCGTTGACTGCGACCTCCACACGTTTGTCACGGATGCAGCAGTCCAGTGGGTTTGCCTTCAAGGCGACGGCGGCGGCGGACATGCCCGCCACCGTCCCTTCCAGCATTGATGGGTAAACATTGTTGGTTCCTGTTGACACGGGCAACAGAGGTAGCGTTGAGACGCCCTTTGCGGCGGCCCGGCTGGTGCCGTCCCCGCCCAGAACCACGGCGCAGTGCACCCCTAATCGTTCCATCAGGGTAGCTGCGGCCGTGGTATCGGACGAAGAGGCGCTCAACGGCAGATCAAGCACACGGCAGTTGGCGGTCAGCTTGCCCTCGTGAGACAGGTCGTCGATGACGGTGTGACCGATCTGAAAGCTGTCGGGCATAAAGAGAATTTCATCCACCCCGAGCGCCTGCGCCGCCAGCACGATGCGCTTGACGACATTCACTTTTTCAAGGTTGTCAATTGTGGTTGCGTAAGAGACAAGCCGCCGGATATCCTTGCCGGATGCGGGGTTGGCTATAATACCAATGCTGGGCATACGCATACCCCTTTCCGCTAAAATCAGCCGAGTTCTTTAACTGCCTTGATGATATCGAGCGCATTGGGCAGATAGTACTGCTCAAGCACAGGCGCAAAGGGAACGGGGGAATTGAGTGCGCCGATGCGAATGACGGGCGCGTCGAGCAGGTCAAACAGCTCTTCGCCAATGAGGGCGGAGATTTCGCCGCCGTAGCCGCCGCGCTTATTTTCTTCAGTGACGATGACAGCGCGATGGGTTTTGCCAATCGACTGTGCGATGAGGTCAACATCCAGCGGGTAGAGCGAGCGGGGGTCGAGCACCTCGGCATCAATGCCCTGCTCCGCCAGTGTTTTGGCGGCATTGAGCGCCTCGTTGACCATTTTGCCGACGGCGATGATGGTCACATCTTTGCCGTCGCGTTTAATGTCGCCCTTGCCGAGCGGAATCGGCTCAAAGCTGGTAACGTCGCCTTTTGTAGCATACATAGCCTTGTGCTCTAAGTACATGACGGGGTTGTCGTCGTCGATGGCAGAGAGCATTAGCCCCAGCGCGTCCTGTGGGCAGGAGGGGTAGACAACCTTGAGACCGGGAACGTGTGTAATCCACGCCTCTAAGGACTGCGAATGCTGAGCCGCCGCGCTGACGCCGCCGCCCGCAGGCAGGCGAACCACCATGGGCATGGAGATTTTGCCGCCGAACATATAGCGCATCTTAGCGGCCTGGTTCACAAGCTGATCCATGCCGACGGTGAGAAAGTCGCAGAACATCAGCTCTGCAATAGGGCGCAGGCCGGAGGCGGCGGCGCCAACCGCTGTGCCGATAATAACGCCTTCGGAAATAGGGGTGTCGCGCACGCGGCGCTCGCCAAACTCTTTAAACATGCCGGAAGTGACGCCGAAGCAGCCGCCAAAGGCGCCGACATCTTCGCCGAACAGCAATACGCTGTCGTCCTCACGCATCCGGATGCTCATGCCCTCGCGGATAGATTCACCATAAGTCATTTTTTTCATCTTGCACGCACCTCCTCAATAATGTCGGAATAGATATCCTGAACGACCGACTCCAAAGCGGGCGCGGGACTCTCATCGGCAAATGTGATGGCCTCAGCTATTTCGTTTGCGACCATTTGATCAAGCGCGGCAACTTCATCAACAGTCAGAATATTGTTCTCGGTTAGGAATTGAACAAAACGCGGGATGGGGTCCTTTTTAACCCATGCTGCTTGCTCCTCGGTGGGCTTATAGGTTCCGGGGTCCCCTTCGAAGTGACCGCGGTGGCGGTAGGTTTTGCACTCTAGAAGTGTGGGCCCCTGCCCCTTTCGGGCTCTGGAAACGGCTTCTGCGGCGGCTTCCTGCACGGCCAGCACGTCGTTACCGTCCACCGCAACGCCGGGAATGCCATAGGCGGCGGCGCGGTCGGCCACATCTTTAATCGCCATATGTCGCGCCTGACTCATCGAAATGCCATAGTAGTTATTTTCGCAGACGAAGACGATGGGCAGTTTCCAGACTGAGGCGAGGTTGATCGACTCGTGGAAGGTTCCCTGATTGGTGGAAGCGTCGCCGAAGAAGCAAACGCACACTTGATCGGTGCCGCGATACTGCGCCGAAAGCCCCGCGCCGACTGCGATGTTGTGGCCCGCGCCCACGATGCCGTTTGCACCGAGAATGCCCTTGTCACGATCTGCGATGTGCATGGAGCCACCCTTGCCCTTGCAATAGCCGGTGGCCTTGCCAAAAAGCTCCGCCATCATAAACTTGAGGTCGCCACCCTTGGCGACGATATGACCGTGGCCGCGGTGCGTGCTGGTAATAAAATCATCGTCGCGCAGGCACTCGCACACGCCAGTGGCGACAGCCTCCTCGCCGATGTACAGATGGACAAACCCTGGGATTTTCCCCTCTGCGAAGAGATTCTGAGCCTTCGTCTCAAACTCGCGGATACGGCGCATGCGCACATACATATCCTGCATGACTTCTTTAGATATTTTCATCAAATTGCCTCCTTATAATTTTTGATGTGTATGAAGCAATGGTCGGCCGTTTTTAGCGGCCACGTTATCAGTCAAGCACAAACGGCTTGGTCAGATACTTATAAATGAATACATGGTATTGCGGCGACTACTCTGTTGCGGAGAAATCCGAATGAACAAACACCTCAACAGCGGCTAAAGCGGCCTCAATGCTTTCGTCCCGGTCACCAAAGCGGGGTAGATAAAGACCGGCAACCGTCATGCCGCCCTGAACCGACTGAACGGAAACCTTTCCAACGGGCAGGCATTCGACAATAGCTTCTGCATCGATCTCTGCCGGACGCGAAACGGCAACCGTCACCTTGATATTGATGTCGTTATCCAGATCGTTCAGCTTAAAAAGCTCTGACAGGCCGCAAAGGCAACTTTTAGATATGGCGTCTTTAACGGCTTTTTTAGCGGCGTTGTTCACATCCTGGCCGTGAAAGTCCATACCAAGCCCAAACTCTATGATATAGCGATTCATCGTTCACCTCCTCTGACAGCGCTTGTCGCTGTGATTTTTTACGTATTGATGGTGCACTGACTAAATGCCTGCGTTTAAATATTAAAGCAAGTTTGATGCCAAC
>DATMYZ010000259.1:0-6812 GCA_035560675.1 Clostridia bacterium | reverse complement strand
ATTATGATGGAGATATTAGAGGAGGCCTGTCTATGGATAAAATATCACTCAAGGGCGTCATTGATATGCACGTCCACACCAATCCAGATCTGCGCAATCGCGCCTACGACGATTTTGAGCTGACCGACGCCGGTGTTCGGGTGGGGGCTCGGGCGATTGTCATCAAAACCCATCAGGGCAGCACGGTGGAACGCGCCTATCTCTGCAATCGATATAATAAGCAAGTGTACGGCGATAACGATTTTACCATGTTTGGCGGCATTACGCTTAATAAGGCTATCGGGGGCATTAACCCTGACGCAGTTGAGAGTGGCCTGAAGCTGGGCGGCAAGGTGGTCTGGCTGCCCACCCAGTCGGCGAAAAACCATCTGATCAAAATGAAAAAAGACCCCTCGGCGGGGGTGGATATTGTCCGCGATGGCAAGGTGATGCCGGAATTAAACGACATCTTTGGGTTGATTAAAGATTTTAACGCGGTGCTTGGCACAGCGCATGCCTCGCCCGAGGAATGCTTCATTGTTGTTGAGGCCGCCAGAAAGGCCGGGGTTAAGCATATCGTCGTCACGCATCCCGAATGGTGGGTTGTCGATATGAGCGTTGACGATCAGGTGCGCATGGTCAAGGATTATGACGTTATTTTAGAGCGCTGCTACGCACAGAATATGGGCGGGGGTGCTTATCGGAAAAATCTGGCCTCAAACCTTGAGATTATCAGGGCGGTGGGCTATCAAAACGTGATGGTAGATACCGATGGCGGGCAGGTAGAAAATCCACACTGGGAACTCGCATTGGCCGAATATATGCAATATCTGGCAGATAACGGCATTTCTATGGCGCAGATACATCACATGACACACACCATTCCAGCCACGCTGCTGGGACTGTAACCTAAAATGGAGGGGAAGTTATCATGAGCTTATTAATCGTTGCGTCTATTGCACTGGCCATCGCCCTGGGCTATAAGACCAAAATTAACACCGGCCTTTTCTGCATCGCCTTTGCCTACATAATCGGCTGCTTTATGATGGGGATGAAAACCAAAGATCTGATTGCTAAGTGGCCGATCAGCATCATGTTTGTTATCTTGGGTGTCTCACTATTTTATAACTTTGCGGCCATTAATGGCACGCTTGAAAAAATCTCGGGCGCGCTGCTATATTCATGTCGGCGCTTTCCCGGTATGTTGCCCTTCGCACTGTTTGCCGTCGCGGTCATACTGTCTGTTATGGGTGCCGCTTATTTCACCGTGCTGGCGTTTTTAGCTCCGATTACGCTGATCATCTGCGAAGAATCCAAGATGGATACACTGACTGGCGCGGTCGCTATCAACTGCGGTGCGCTGGCGGGTGGCAATTTTCCCACGGCGGCGCTGGGCGTCATTTTCCGAAGTCTCATCGACACCGCCTATGAAGCCGAGCCCACGCTGACCGCCATTGAGTCGTTCGGCACCGAGATGAAAATTTTCGCGTTGGCTATTCTGTTTTCAGTGATTTTGATTGCGGTTTTCCGCTTTGGCATCAAGGCCAACCGCAGCATTGGCGCCGGCGTCACCTTTAAAAAGCCCGAAGCGTTCACACCCAAGCAAAAAACGACCCTAAACCTGATAATTCTCATGATGATCGTCGTGCTGATCTTCCCAGTGCTTAATCTTGTTATTCCGGGCAACAGCGCTATTATATCGATGGGCAAAATGATCGATGTCGGACTGGTAGCGATTGTGTTCACCATCATCGCCCTGCTGCTTGATCTCGCCCCGCAGAAGGAAGTTATCGCCCGCGTGCCGTGGAACACCATCATCATGATTGCCGGTGCCGGCATGCTCATTTCGGTTGCGGTTGCCGCAGGCACCATTGATGCGCTCTCCGCCTGGATTGGCGCAAATGTGCCCGTGTTCTTTATTCCGGTGGCGTTCAGCTTTGTCGCCGCTGTCATGAGCTTCTTCAGTTCGACCACAGGCGTGGTCGCCCCCGCGCTTTTCCCGCTTATTCCAGCGCTGGCCGCCGCCACCGGCTTGAACCCGGCTGTGCTGTTTGCTTGCACCGTGCTCGGTGCGCAGAGCAGCGCCATCAGCCCCTTCTCGTCCGGCGGCAGCCTTATTCTGGGCTCCTGCACCCACGAGGAAGAGCGCAACAAGCTCTTTAACCGCCTGATCTTCCTCGCAGTGCCGGTTAGCGTTGCCTGCGCGGCGGTTTATAACTTTATCTTAGCTGCTGTTCTTTAAGCAAAAGCACCCGCAGACGCTTTTCACCTGTTCCATCAATTGTTTTTAAAGCAAACGGGCCGGCAGGCCACCAGCCAATCCGGTGTAGCCGGCCCTTTGCACCGCTATTTGAGCATCTCATGCATCAACTCGCCCAAAGCCATCGTGGCCTTAGAGCGGTAGCCATCCGGCGGGTAGGCGAGCGCCAGCTCAATAAAAATACCCTCCTGCCCAAGCGAGAGGTACTCCACCTCATCGGACAGCATTCGGCAGGACTGATACGTGAGCGCCAGCGCCACGCCCGAACAGGCCAGCGCCGCTGCAAGAGGCGCGGTGATGTTGGTGTTATAGGCCACCGGCACAAGGTCACGTTTGCGAAATTCCAAGCGGGCGATTCGCCCCAGCATGGTACCGGGACTGCCAAGAATAAACTCAAAGTGCGCCGCATCGTCAAAAAACACCCACGGCCGCCCGTCGGGTGCTCTATGGATGAATTCCATAACCGGGTGGCTTTTGTGTGCAACCAGTACGACCTCGTCGCGCATCAGAAAATCGGTCTTGTGCTTTAGGCGGGTCAGAGGCAGCGCGACCAGTCCGATGTCGATATAGCCACCGATGATGCGTTCTTCAAGCATGGCGCTGTCTAGCTCGGTGATTTCGACATGCACATGGGGGAAGCTTTCTCGAAAGCGCTTTAATATTGAAGGCAGCAGATAGCCACCCCGAAAGGTGCTGATGCCTAGTTCAATTCTGCCGCCCTGCAAGGACTCCATGTCACCCAACTCGCATTGGGCACGGTGATATTGCTGTAACATCCCTTTGGCGTGGTAGAGGAACGCCGTGCCAGCCGCTGTCAGCCGCACGCCGCGAGCGGTGCGAATAAACAGCCGCGAACCCAGCTCAGCTTCATACTGCTGTAAAAACTGGCTGAGGCTCGACTGCGCCATATACAGTTTCTCCGCCGCGCGGGAGATGCTTCCTTCGTCGGCAATAGTCACAATGTAAGTCAGCTCTTTAAAATCCATGACAATCCTCCCGTCATGTGCCTCTGTGCACCGGTCTGACGCATATAATGGTTTCATTCTATAACACTTTTCGGCCAAAAACAACAATCACTTAGAGAGGGCACCAATATGGAAAAGATTCAGATGATCACCCCGCTTGTCGAAATGGACGGCGACGAAATGACCCGCATTCTCTGGCAGATGATCAAAGAGAAGCTGCTGCATCCCTTTGTCGCGTTAAAAACGGAATACTACGATCTGGGCTTGCAGCACCGCAACGCCACGCAAGATCAGGTTACCGTGGCGGCCGCACTGGCCACCCGCCAATATGGTGTGGCGGTTAAATGTGCCACCATTACACCCAACTGCCAGCGCATGGCGGAATACCCCGAGCTGACCCAGATGTGGAAGAGCCCCAATGCCACCATACGCTCTATTCTGGACGGCACCGTCTTCCGCGAGCCAATTGTAATTGATGCAATAAAGCCGGTGGTGAAAAACTGGAAAAAGCCCATTGCTATTGCGCGCCACGCCTATGGCGACATTTATAAGGCGGTAGAGTTCAAAACGGGCGAGCCTGGTGAGTGCTTCTTAAAATTTGTCGGTAAAAGCGGCAAAATGGAAGAGATCAGTGTTTTTAAGGCGGGGGGCCCCGCA
The DNA here is from genome assembly GCA_035560675.1 of Clostridia bacterium. Lineage (GTDB taxonomy): Bacteria > Bacillota > Clostridia > Oscillospirales > Ruminococcaceae > Yanshouia. Next base: position 2,951 of record DATMYZ010000259.1, on the reverse strand, counting down.
ATATGGCTGGGACAGCATAACACCGAAGAATCAATCCGCGCCTTTGCCAAAGCCTGTTTTAACTATGCGCTGGATAAAAAGCAGGATTTGTGGTTTTCGACTAAGGATACCATCTCAAAGATTTACGACGGCGATTTTAAGGCGATTTTTGAGGAGGAGTTCAAAAACTACAGTGACCGGTTCACACAGAGCGGTATCAGCTATTTTTATACCCTGATTGACGATGCGGTCGCGCGGGTTATTCGCTCTGAGGGCGGCTTCATCTGGGCATGCAAAAACTACGATGGCGACGTCATGAGCGATATGGTTTCCACCGTGTTCGGCAGTCTGGCGATGATGTCCTCGGTGCTGGTTGCCCCCGATGGTGCCACTGAGTTTGAGGCCGCGCACGGCACCGTTACCCAGCATTATTATCGCCATTTAAAAGGCGAAAAGACCTCAACAAACCCCATAGCGACCATATTTGCCTGGAGCGGTGCGCTCAAAAAGCGCGGCAGCCTTGACGGCCTGCCAAAGCTTGTACAGTTTGGCGAAATGCTGGAAGGCGCGTGTGTGGAAACGCTGAACAGCGGCATCATGACCAAGGATCTGATCGGCCTAACCGAGCAGGGGTTTAAGGCAGAGGCGGTCACCAGCGAGGAATTTATCGATGCAATTGCTGCGCGTCTTGCCGAAAAGCTGGCCTGTTAGCATTCTTAAATACAAAAGCGCAGGATATCGATTGATATCCTGCGCTTTATAAACGCATTAATTTAGCGTTGATTTTAAAATATTATTCAGACAGCACAGCCGCCTTACAACGTCACAATAACCGCATGGTGAGAGACCGCTGGCAAAAATTTTTCGGTTATATCCTTAGTTGTCAGCTTAATGCTGCTGGTGTTCTGGCAGGGGTGGCAGCCAATGAATTCGCCCTCAAGCACATCCTTGTCAATGAGTAGCTGCACGCGATTTTCGGTGTCGTTCATCAACCCCATAATGCTCACGCTGCCGGGGGCCACGCCCAACAACTGCTCCATGAAGTGTTCGTTTGCAAAGCTTAAACGCGCCACCCCAAGCTGCGCAGACAAATCCTTGGTTTTAAAGGGCTTGTCTCCGGGCATCATCAAAAGGTAGAAAACCGTCTGCTGTCGGTTGCACAAAAACAGGTTTTTGCAGATGAGCACCTCAAGCGCGGCGTCAATGACGCTGCAAACCGCCATGGTGGTAGCGGGCTCATGGTCGGTGCGTTGATACGAAATTCCGAGCCTGTCCAGCAGGTCGTAGGTGTCGAGCTCCCACTTGAGACGTCCCGTGCTGTTTTCGGGGCGGCCGGAGAAAATTTGCATGGTCATCATTCCTTAGCGTTGTTTTTGTCTGGCGTTGTCTTTGGCATTGTAGCATGTTCTTGTCATAATGGCAAACGCCCTGTTCACGCGAAACAAGCTCTTCCACCGCGTATTTTGCCGATGACCATCGGAGGCAATTCAACGAAGGAGCTGATCCGTAGAACTCTTAAATTGCATCATGCCACAATGTCCATCATTAAGATTGCGTTTGACGTTGTCGGCAGGTGCATCTGGCAGGTGGAACAGGGGAATATTTTTTACATAGCGAGAGTATCAGATTGATCTGTCGGGCCTTTGGATCATGGGCAGCAGCTTTGCTAAAAATCTGAATCACTACGGCTTTGCGTCTGCCTTCATCCGTAGCGAAAAAGTCAAACACGACTGCATTGGCGCGCACACCGACCGCTGGGCGGCTCAAGAAGGCAGCTTTCACACCGACTGGGCGCACTGAATAGAAGAAATTACAGCCGAATCTGTTTGATTGAACCGGCGCAAAGGCCATTGTCACAGGCGGGACCCGATCTTGGCACTAACTAAAAGTCTGGTCAGCAAACGCTTCAGTATAAACGACAGTGCGCCGGGGTGCGACAGGTCTAGTACCTGTTGCATTCCGGCGCACGTCAGTTTCCCCTTAATGTTTAAGTTTTTTAATTTCTTCTGTTATGGCAGGCAACACCTCAAACAGGTCGCCTACAATGCCGTAATCGGCCATCTCAAAAATGGGCGCATTTGGGTCTTTATTGATCGCCACAATACAGTTGCTGCGACTGATGCCGGCAACATGATGAATTGCACCCGAAATGCCACAGGCGATATAAAGCTTTGGGTGGATTGTTTTGCCGCTTTGACCTATTTGCTGAGCTTCGCTGACCCAACCGGCATCCGCAACAGGGCGGGTGGCACCGACAGCAGCGCCCAGTGCGGCGGCAAGCGCTTCAACTAGCTTTAAGCCCTCGGACCCGCCGACGCCCAATCCGGCGGCTACAACCAGTTCGGCATCTTCAAGCTTTAACACCGCATCGGCGGCATCGCTGACGGCTTTAATCAGCCGGACTCGGTCGGCATTTTCGGGCGGCGTAATATGCGCAGCCGTTACAGGGCAGGTGCGGCCCGACTGTGCTGCGGGCTGGCTAAACACCCCGGGGCGTATTGTTCCGATTTGCGGGCGGCTGTTCGGGCACAAAATTGTGGCCATCAACTTGCTGCCAAAGGCGGGGCGAGTCCATGCCACGTGACCGGAGTCAGGGTCGATATTGAGCTGAGTGCAGTGGGCGACCAGGCCGGTATTTAGTCGACCGCTTACGCGCGGCGCAAAATCGCAGCCGGGGCCGGTTGCGCCAATCAGAATCGTCTCAGGCTGATACGTTTTAGCCAGCTCGGTCAAGGCGTTGGTAAACACATCGGTGTTATAGGTTTGATAGTCGGACCCTTCAAGGCTGATAATTTCATCCGCCCCCAGTTCGGCAGCGCTTTGAATCGCCCGGGCATTTTCCGCGCCGAAAACGACGGCGACCAGCTTTTCTCCGCGCTGGTCGGCAAGGCTGCGGCCGGGCGTCAACAGCTCTAACCCGACGGGGAGGGCTTCTTCCGCTGCGGTCTCGATAAAGGCCCAGACATTTTTAT
>DATMYZ010000258.1:0-2546 GCA_035560675.1 Clostridia bacterium | reverse complement strand
TACTAAATCGTCACAGTGCGACAGATTGCAGTTTTTTAATTAAAAGCACCCACTACCGGAATGCCCAGAATTGAACCGGTAGCGGGTGTTTTATGTTATTCAAGATTTGAAGTGCAGTGGGGACACCGAATGGCATCGACGGGAATGTCTGTTTTGCAAAACCGGCAGACTTTTGTTTTAGGTGTCTCAGGTGCTGTCGCATTGGGCTTGCGGTGCTTATCCAGCAACTTGTTCATCACCTTGATCATCATAAAAATGACAAATGCCATAATCAAAAAATTGATGACGGCCGTGAAGAAAACGCCATAGTTTAAGGTCGCTGCTCCCGCCGCCTGTGCATCGGCCAGTGTTTCATACCGGGAACCGTCCAACGCGATAAACCAGTTTGAAAAATCTAGCCCGCCGACAATACCGGAGATCAGCGGCATAATAATATCTTTTACAAGTGAGTCAACAATCGCTTTAAAAGCGGCACCGATAATAACACCGACCGCCATGTCTATAACGTTACCCTTGCTGATAAATGCTTTAAATTCACCCCAAAGACCGTTGTACTTCTCCATAAAAACATCCTCCTGTTTAAAAATAGGTGAGGCAAAAAGATATAACGATACTATAGCACAGCGAGTAGCAAGATGCAATTAGGCGCGACAATGTTGTGGATGCAACAGCATTCGTTTTAAGCTATTTTGGCAGAGATGATAATGTTATTGTCATCAACCGCGCTATCATGCTAAGGTGATTAAAAACACTATCAATGTGATAGGCAGTGCCATCAAGTGCTATATTCCTTGGAGTTATTGCTGTGGTTGGCATAGGACTAAACGCTAAAGCAATTTGGAAGCTCTTTTAAAAACCAAAAAGCTGCATCAAAGTAACGCTCAAACATTGAATAATGGCGGAGTCATAAAATTTTACGTTGTTCTTACAGGATTACGGCTGATGATTTAACAAGGGGTATTTATAATACAGACAGAGTTCAAAAGTTGAACACAGGGCGGCGGCAATTTGTTCCCAGCTTTTATGGTCTGTGCGGCTACCCTCTCAAGGAGTACAAATGGGTGATCCGTATGCCTTGACGCTGGCGTGCCCTTCTAATAATCACCGCTTTTCGGACATTGCTGTGCTTAATTCCCTGCTTTTTACCTTTTTCATTTTTTTCTCTGGTCCAACGGGTAAAGGGGCTGCGCATCCTGCATGTTAGGATGCGTCCGCCCCTTTACCCGTTGGACTTTTGTTTCACAAAGGGGAATGCGGGACATACCCCCTCGCTTATATTAACAATAGGGCTATTGTGATGTCGCAATTATGTTAGGAGGGCTTGTTATGGCATTACCCTGTGCAAAGAATTGCAGCCTGTTTTATGAGGGCTGCCACAAAACCTGCCGTCAATGGCAGGCCCAAACAGCCACTCAGCGTGAAGAATCACGCAAAATAAAAGCGTTTTTAAAAGAAAAAAATGAAACGAGCAGCACTGTTATTCGGCAGTGTATTGCGCTGGCTCCGCGCAGAACCATCATATATTATTAAGAGGGAGATAGACGCTTATCCAACTCAGGACAGCGCCCGCTTTGCCCTGCGCCGACTCTTTTGACAGCATTATCATGGCGAACACCCATCGGTGCGGCTGCATATGATGAAGCAGTGAAACGAGAGTGAGGTAACTTTGATGGACTTGAGCAATAGCATCCTCAACTGCAATGAGATCATAGGCCATGTCACCATTGGGATGAAAGCGCCCGAATTCAGCGGCGACAGCACTTTTGGCCATGTAAGTTTATCTGATTACAAGGGCAAGTGGCTGATTCTATTCTCCCACCCGGGTGACTTTACGCCGGTCTGCACATCGGAGTTTATCTCCTTCGCGCAGCTCTTTCAGGAATTTCAAAAGCGCCAAACTGAGTTGCTGGGCCTGAGCATAGACAGTAACCCATCGCATCTGGCCTGGGTATACACCATCTATCAGACAAATGGCATTGATATTCCTTTCCCAATTATAGCTGATCGGGTAGGCGACATTGCGCGGCTTTATGGCATGGTTGCGCCAGATATCAGCCGTCAGGAGACGGTCAGAAACGTCTATGTCATCGACCCGGCACAGATTATTCGGGCTATTATTGTTTATCCCATGACAACGGGTAGAAATATCTACGAGATTTTAAGGCTAATTGATGCGCTGCAAACCACCGACAGAGACCACGTGCTCACACCAGCTAACTGGATTCCCGGTGCGCCCACACTGGTACCTGCCCCCCGAACCTATGAGGAGCTTTACCGGCGGCTGTACGATCCGGCCAGCTTGAATCTGACCTGCAAAGACTGGTATTTGTGTTATAATAAAACCAGTCCATACGAAGTCAGCGAAGCTCAGCCGACATTTTAAAGTCTTGCCCTGTAAGGCATGGTAGGAGGGTGCAATACCCAAAAAGTATTGGCTCAAGAATACTATCCGATTATACCATCACAAATCAAGTGGCTGCACAGAGATTTCCAACCATTTAAAAACGTCCTGAAACGGTGTCGATTTAGGACGTTTTTTTATCTGT
>DATMYZ010000257.1:0-2251 GCA_035560675.1 Clostridia bacterium | reverse complement strand
CTGCAAACTCGTCAATCGATAAAAATGGGCCTTTTTGCGCCGCCTCAAACAAACCTTGCGCCGCAGTACCACCCACGCCCTTGAGTGCGCCAAAAGGCAGGCGAATATTTTTTCCCTCTACCGTGTAGCGGTTGGCAGCAGATTTTTGAAGGTCGACCGGCAAAAAGCCGTAGCCACGCGCCAGCATCTCATAAATGATACTCAGTACATACAAAAGGTTGTCGTCCTTGGCGCTGCGATCCATCCCCATGCTGCGCAGGCTTTCAATTCTGCTTTTAACCGCGCCCTTACCCATCAATGCGGTTTCAGCGTCAAAGTCTTCAGGACGGACAGTGAAATAGGTCGCGTAAAACGCCATCGGGTGGTGAATCTTATACCATCCGAGCTTAACCGCCGAGGTAACATAGGCCGCGGCATGCGCCTTGGGGAACATATATTTAATCTTAAAACAACTTTCGATATACCAGTCCGGGACGTTATGCTCCTTCATGATTTTGACCATGTCGGGCGTCAGGCTTGAGGCCGCTTTGCCCTTTCGGGTAATTTCCATAATCTTAAACGCCAGCCCCGGATCAAGGCCCTTATGCATCAGGTAAACCATGATGCTGTCACGCGTACCAATAACTTCTGAAATGGTGCAGGTGCCGCTGTGAATCAACTCCTGTGCGTTGCCCAACCAAACATCGGTACCGTGTGACAAACCTGAAATTTGCAACAAGTCTGAAAAGTTCTTTGGCTGCGCCTCTATGAGCATCTGGCGCACAAAGTTAGTACCCATCTCGGGCAGTGCCAGTGAGCCGGTGTTGCAGTCAATCTGCTCCTCGGTCACACCGAGTGCCGCAGGTGATGTAAACAGGCTGATAACCTCAGCGTCACCATTTGGCACATCGCCAATTTTTACGCCTGTCATATCCTCTAAGTGCTTATACATAGTAGGAACGTCATGCCCAAGCTCATCTAGCTTCAAAATTGTATCGTGCAGCGAATGGAAGTCGAAATGGGTAGTCATCATGCCAGAATCGCTCTTATCCGCCGGATATTGCACCGGCGTGAAATCGGTGACCTCCATCCCGCGCGGAATGACGACCATGCCGCCCGGGTGCTGACCTGTTGTGCGTTTGACGTCAGTGCAGCCGAGTGCCAGACGCTCTTCTTCGGCCTTGTGTACAATACGATTGCGCTCTGCCAAATACTTTTTAACATAACCATAAGCCGTTTTTTCAGCGATAGTTGAGATAGTGCCAGCCTTGAACACCTGAGAAGCGCCAAAAAGCTCCTCGGTATATTTGTGGATGCTCGATTGACATTCGCCGGAGAAGTTAAGATCAATATCAGGCTGCTTATCACCATTAAAGCCCAAAAAAGTCTCAAACGGAATATCGTGCCCGTCGCGCACACAGTCGGCCCCGCACTTGGGACAGGGCTTCGGCAGTAGGTCGTAGCCCGAACCTACCGAGCCATCGGTGATAAACTCGCTGTATCGGCACTGTGGGCAGACATAGTGCGGCGGCAAGGGGTTAACCTCTGAAATGCCGGACATCGTCGCCGCAAACGACGAGCCGACAGAACCACGAGAACCGACCAGATAGCCTAAGCTCTCAGACTTTGCCACCAGCTTTTGCGCCGTAATATACATGACTGAAAAGCCGTTTTTAATGATGGAATCCAGCTCTTTTTGCAGGCGGTCCGCCACCAGCTCCGGAACAGGGTCGCCGTAAGTGCGTTTAGCGCGCTCCCAACATAGACGTTCAAGCTCTTCGTCCGAGCCCTCGATAGACGGCGGAAACGTCCCGTCTGGAATCGGCTTAATGGTCTCGATACGCTCGGCAATCATAGCGGGGTTTTTCACCACCAGTTCTAACGCTTTTTCCTTACCAAAATAAGCAAATTCGTCGAGCATTTCGTCGGTGGTCTTTAGGTACAGCGGTGCCTGATTGTCAGCGTCTGAAAAGCCCAGTCCCGCCATAAGCACTGCGCGAAAAGACGCGTCGGCCGGATTAAGAAAATGCACGTCGCCAGTGGCGCAAACCGGCAAGCCCAGATGGTCCCCCACCCGCACAACGGTGCGGTTGAGGTCTCGCAGCTCATCCTCCGACTTGCAGCGCCCGTTGCGCAGAAGAAATTCGTTGTTGCCGATTGGCTGCACCTCTAAAAAGTCGTAGAACTTAGCCACCTCACACAGCTCGCTGAATTGTGACCCTTCAAGCAGGGCCCGAAACAGCTCGCCCGCTTCGCATGCACTGCCGAGAAT
>DATMYZ010000256.1:0-2186 GCA_035560675.1 Clostridia bacterium | reverse complement strand
TTATTAAACAGAACATTTGTTCCGCGCAAGGGAGTGTTGACGTTGGATCTTTTCGATAGGCTGCGCATTCTATCTGACGCGGCAAAATATGATGCTGCCTGCACCAGCAGCGGAGTAGACCGCGAAGGCAAAGGTGGTCAGCTTGGTAATGCCGCCGCCTGCGGAATTTGTCATAGCTTTTCGGCCGACGGGCGCTGTGTTTCGCTTTTAAAGGTTTTGCTTAGCAACGCCTGTATTTATAACTGTGCTTATTGTCTAAACCGCGCCTCAAACGACGTACCGCGCGCTACTTTTACCCCACGAGAGCTGGCCGATCTGACCATCCATTTTTATCGCCGCAACTATATTGAGGGACTGTTTCTAAGCTCAGGCGTGGTCAAAAGCCCAGACTACACGTGCGAGAAAATGATTGAGACACTCCGTATTTTGCGCCACGAGTACGGCTTTCGCGGCTACATCCACGCCAAAGCCATTCCGGGTGCCGATGACCTGCTGTTGAGCCGACTGGGGCGATTGGCCGACAGAATGAGTGTGAATATCGAGCTGCCCTCGCAGCAAAGCCTTGACAAATTTGCACCTGACAAAAGCAAAGCCGCCATTTTGCGCCCAATGGGTCTGCTGCGCGACGGCATAAAAGAAAACTGTACCGACTTGGTGCGCTACCGCCACGCTGAACCGTTTGCCCCCGCTGGACAAAGCACCCAGATGATTGTCGGGGCGACGCCCGAGAGCGATTATCAAATTTTACAGCTTTCGTCAGCGCTTTATCAAAAATTTAATCTCAGGCGGGTATTCTTTTCGGCTTATATCCCCGTTTCTGATAACCCGCTACTGCCCGCGCGCACCACTAGTCCGCCGCTGCTGCGCGAGCACCGGCTGTATCAGGCCGACTGGCTGCTGCGCTTCTACGGCTTTTCGGCTGCCGAAATTCTGGATGCAAGTCATCCTAACCTCAATCCGCTCATTGACCCCAAGTGCAACTGGGCGATAAACAACATGTCACTGTTCCCGGTCGAGGTCAATACCGCCCCGCGCGAGCTACTGCTTAGAGTACCCGGCATCGGCGTCAACAGCACGATGCGCATTTTACGTGCCCGGCGCGAGACAAAGCTGGATTTTGCAGGACTGCGCCGCATCGGTGTGGTATTAAAGCGCGCGCAGTATTTTGTCACCTGTCAGGGCAAAACCGCTGCGGGGGTGCGTATTACGCCAGACAACGCCCTCAATGCGCTGATTTCGGACAGCCAACGGCTGCGGTTACCGTCGCAAGGCTATGAACAGCTCAGCCTTTTTTCAGACCAGATCACCAGAGAGGATGTTACAAAGTGTATCAGCGGTCAGATGTAATCTATCTTTACGACGGCAGCTTTGAGGGCTTTTTATGCTGTGTGTTTGAGAGCTTTTTGTGCAAGCGTCGTCCTTATGATATTATTTGCGAGGATTTCAGCGAGCCTTCGCTGATGGCTCAACAGTGGATTGAAACCGATTTAGAACGGGCGAAGCGGGTCAAAAGCGGCATCGGTAAAAAAATCTCGGAAGAAGCCCTCTACCTCGTGACAAATGGTTTTTGCACCTGCCATCCGCAGCGGGAATTGCTGCTATTGGATTTTATCACGCTCGGCTTTGAACACGGGAAATCTGTCACCGAGCGTCTCACTGATCCCACTGTACATGCGCTGCAAAAGGCGGTGCTGTTTTTAAAGCGCGAAAGTCACTTATATACCGGCTTTGTCCGCTTTTCAGAGCGCGATGATGGCCTTGTATCGGTCATAGAGCCAAAAAACAGGGTATTGCCCACTATTGCGCCACATTTTTGCGATCGATTTTGTAATGAACTTTTTATAATTTATGACAAAACCCATCGTAGCGCGCTCATCCACAAGCCGCCAAGGTGGGCTATTGTGGATCTTGAAGATTTTATCGAGCCGGATGCGGACGAAACCGAACAGTTTTATCGCGATCTGTGGGGTACTTATTTTGATGCTATCGCCATTCGTGAGCGCACCAATCCGCGCTGTCAGATGACGCACATGCCTAAGCGCTACTGGCAGCATATGACCGAGATTCAAAGGCAAACCGCGGCCAGCACAGCTAAGTATGCGCAGGATAAATCCCAAACCGACAGCATAGTTCACCCTGGCCAGTTGCCGTCGGGATGACAGGCAATCCGCGTCAAGAGGCAGTCA
>DATMYZ010000255.1:0-2464 GCA_035560675.1 Clostridia bacterium | reverse complement strand
CCGTTCGATATTTATCTAGTAGACTGCAAGGCCTTTCTGAGCCAAAAACAAGAAATGCGCTACTTTGAACATATAGAAACTTATTTAGCAGTCAGAAAACTTGGTTGCGAAGAATACAGGCTAAAAACAATAAAAGCATCCCTTCACCATGAAAGGATGCTTTTATTGTCAACTCTAATTTATTTCTGCGTGGCGCAGCATCAAATGGGTTTAATTATTCTACGGCAATTCTTATCCTTTCGTCCGGGCAAAAATCAGTAAATGAGCCCTTGCCAGATAGCTTTTTTGTATATATGATCAAGATTACTTTTTCTTTTTTGGAGTAATTTGCTTTAAGACTGAAAATTCCTGTGAGATAAGATTCAGCTGATGAGGTGTTGACCTGCGGTGGGGGAATAATGTGCGCTGTAGGTATATTTCGAACTTTATCTACCTTATTTACGATAACCTCCCAAAATACCGTTCTCAATTTTAGTAATGATAATACAGCCCACGATCTGTACCAAGTCTACAATGGACACACCAAAAAGCTGACCGTCCGCTAAAAAGGTCAAATAGCGGTTACTCATGGTGTCCTCTTCTTCCTGTGGATAATCTTGTATCTTTGGAGTATTCATATTCAACCTACGTTTACGCCTACGGCAGCATTAGTATTTTCCAGAGATGCCTGCTCTGGCCTTAGGGATACGCGTATTATTGTTGTCTAATGTCAGCTCGACAAGTTCAGACATCCCAGAAACTCTTTCATCCTTACGCAGTTTGAATTTTCCAACCTCTTGCTGCAAGGTCTGTGCCTGTGCCGCCAACTCTTCGCTTGAGGCTGAGCTTTCTTCGGCAGTTGCGGCGTTAGTCTGTACCACGGATGATACCTGTGACAACCCTTGATTGATTTGATCGATTGCCAGGGCCTGTTCGGAAGAGGCAACATCAATATCCTGTATCGCTCGGCCGACAAGAGCCGTCTTTTCCGCGACCACATTGAGAATTTGCGCAGCTTCAGCCGACAACTTTTCGCCCGCAGACACCGTTTCGACCGAATGGCGGATCAGATCGGCAGTTTGTTTAGCGGCCTCAGCGGATTTAGCGGCAAGATTTCGCACTTCGTCCGCCACTACCGCAAAGCCCTTCCCTGCAGTTCCTGCGCGGGCCGCTTCAATAGCAGCATTTAGCGCAAGTATATTGGTCTGAAAGGCGATATCTTCAATCACCTTTGTTATGCCAGTTATTTTTTCAGATGCCGATCCAATTTCACGCATAGCTAAATTGAGACTTTGCATGTGCGCGCTGCTTGCGTTTACGCCCGCATTGGCTTCCTGTGAAGAGGCTGCCGCTGCGCGCGCATGAGAGGCATTTTGTTCGGCTTGTTGGGTAATATGAGTAACCGACGCATTTAGTTCTTCAATGGTGGCTGCCTGCTCAGTTGTGCCGGAGGCCAGTGCCTGCGCCGCGTCAGAAACCTGCTCCGCGCCTGTGTTGACCTGATGTGAGATTGCAACGATAGAAGAGGTTAAGCCGTGAAATTTCTCCACAAGCTCTGATAGGGCCTTTCCGAGCACGTCATTTTCTGATCTGATAGTAATCGTTGTGGTTAGATCGCCATCAGCAATTGATCTGGTCTTTTGCGATTGTTCGTTAGTGCTTAGGATCATTCGGTCAAATGCATCTGCCAGTACGCCGACCTCATCCTTTCTCAGAGCCCAAAGTCTGTCCTTTTCTTCTACAATCTTACTTACATCCAGGTCACCAACCGACACCAGTTCAGCAAATGCTGCGAATTTTTGCATCGGCTTGCTAATGATGTCCGAAATGTACCGGGATAGCCACAGGGAAATAACCGCGGATAGGGCAATGACCACCACCATGATGATCACCGCGTTGCTTGCACTGGTCGAATTACTGTCCGACATTGCGGCAGCTTCGTCCGAGACCATATCAAACAGGGCTTTAAAACTATCGCGCAATGTATTTCCAAGCGTAGCTATTTCTTGATTGTATATAACGGTTTCACCTTTGAGCGCGGCCTCGTTCTCTTTTTGCATATTAGCCTTGTATGTTCCCCAATTACCCTGTATTCCCTGGGAATAAGACAGAAGCTCGGGGTCACTGACCGTTTCTTGAAAACGTATCAGCAAAGCATCAATCTGTGTGATGTTATCATTAATATTCTTTACTGCTTCTGCAATGCTCGCCTTGTCGCTGGCACTTAAGCGCCTGACTGCATTGTAACGCAGCTGCATGTATTCAACTGCCGTATCTCCGGCATAATTTAAACCCACCGTATCCTCTTTATAAAGCTTGGTATCGTTGGCGTCGATATGGAGGATAGAAAAAATACCTACACAACCCACAAGAACCGATAATATAATCACAAAGAGGAAGCAGGTTGACAGTTTTTTGGAGATTTTCAGGTTTTCAAACCATTTTTTCATGTTTATGTGCCTTCTTTCTTTTTGCTGTACTTATT
>DATMYZ010000254.1:0-10914 GCA_035560675.1 Clostridia bacterium | reverse complement strand
TGATAAAACATATTGTGTCTCAGGGCTATCTGAGGTAAGATATATAGCATTGGTGCTGCCGTTTTATTTAATCCATTATCTAGGGCAGCAGGGAAAATCCGCTGCATTTTTTGGAACCGAACATAGCGGCATCGATGCCTTGTGATTAAGTTTTGGCAGCTGTTGCCGTGCGGAAATATATGATAACATTTGACTGGGAGGAACATAGATGAACTATTTATCTGATATCGAAATTGCGCAGGCGTGTAATATGAAGCGTATACAGAAAATTGCAGATCTTGCAAATGTCGGGGAGGATTATCTTGAGCTTTACGGCAAGTACAAGGCCAAGGTAGACTATAAGCTGCTCGACGATGTTGATAGGCTGGACGGAAAGCTGATTTTAGTAACCGCTATTAACCCCACTCCGGCGGGAGAGGGTAAGACTACAACAACAATCGGTCTGGCGGACGGGTTGCGAAAAATCGGCAAAAATGCGCTCGTTGCACTGCGTGAGCCCTCTTTGGGGCCGGTGTTCGGCGTCAAGGGCGGCGCTGCGGGTGGCGGTTATGCGCAAGTAGTGCCCATGGAGGACATTAATTTGCACTTTACCGGCGACTTTCATGCCATCGGTGCTGCGAACAACCTAATTGCAGCTATGCTTGATAACCACATCTATCAGGGCAATGCGCTGAATATAGATCCCAGACGTATCACATGGCGGCGGTGCGTGGATATGAACGACCGTCAGCTACGCAACGTTATAGATGGGCTTGGCGGACGCTTTAACGGTGCGCCTCGCGAAGACGGTTATGATATTACGGTTGCCTCTGAGGTTATGGCGGTGCTGTGCCTGTCAAACGGTATCGGCGACCTCAAGCAGCGGCTTTCGCGCATCATCGTGGGCTATACCTATGCGGACGAGCCTGTGACCGTCGGCGATTTAAAGGCGGCTGGTGCTGCAGCCGCGCTTTTAAAGGATGCGCTTAAACCCAATCTGGTGCAGACGTTGGAGGGTACGCCCGCATTTATACATGGCGGGCCGTTTGCAAATATTGCGCACGGCTGCAATTCGGTTATGGCGACCAAGATGGCGCTGCGACTGGGCGACTACGCTGTCACCGAGGCGGGCTTCGGTGCGGATCTCGGGGCCGAGAAATTCCTGGATATTAAATGCCGTATGGCTGGGCTGACGCCCTCGGCAGTAGTGGTTGTGGCGACGGTGCGTGCTTTAAAGCATCACGGTGGAGTGGCCAAGGCAGATTTGAACACCGAAAATCTATCTGCACTCAGCAGGGGCCTTCCAAATCTGCTGCGGCATGTTGCAAACATCACAGCGGTGTATGGCCTGCCCTGCGTCGTCGCGATCAATCGGTTCCCGACAGACAGCGAGGCCGAACTGGAGCTGGTTGCAGACAAGTGTCGCGCTCTTGGGGTGAATGTCGCGCTCTCAGAGGTGTGGGGCAGGGGCGGAGAAGGCGGCGTGGCGTTGGCGCGCGAGGTCGTGCGCCTGTGTGAGCAGCCGAATCAGTTTGTTTTTGCCTATGAAGACAACTTAAGCATTGAAGAGAAAATTAACTGTATTGTCGGGAGAATCTACCACGGCGATGGTGTGCTGTTGACTCCCAATGCGAAAAAGCAGGCGGAAAATCTTACAGAGCTTGGCTTTGCCGGTCTGCCCGTCTGCATGGCCAAGACCCAATACAGCTTTTCGGATAATCCTGCCTTGCTGGGTGCGCCGGGTGGTTTTACTGTCACAGTGAGAAATTTGAAGGTTTCTGCCGGAGCAGGCTTTATTGTTGCACTGACAGGTGATATAATGACTATGCCAGGTCTGCCGTCTGTGCCTGCCGCAGAAAAAATTGACGTGGATGATGCCGGCAGAATTACAGGGCTGTTTTAACCCCTTCAATTAGCAATCGTTATAAGGCATATGCAAAGCGGCGTGGCATTTGCTGCGGCTTTGTACAAATATGCAGAGTAGAAACAGCGCGTAAAGTGTCGGTGGATGGGAAGTTGCCGCCGAACGAAGGACTTAAGATGTCCGCGGTGCTGTTTCGCGTCCGCTGCCATCTGAAGAGTTCTCTTCATGTGGCCCCACATGCGCCTGTCTGAAAGCGCTTTTCAAATGGGCTGTTACGAGGAGGCAAACATCATGAGATCAAAATCCGCTTTAAGAATCGCAAATATCGCGTTGCTGATCGCGATGGAAATCGTACTTTCTCGGTTTCTGTCCATCAGTACCCCGATTGTAAGAATCGGTTTTTCGTTTGTGCCATTATCCATGCTGGCTATGCTTTACGGCCCGTTATACGCAGCTGCGGGCGCGGCTATTGCCGATATTATCGGCGTTGCACTTTTTGCGACTGGCCCCTATTTTCCTGGGTATACTCTGACTGCCGCTTTGACGGGGTTAACTTACGGGCTGCTGCTCTATCGGCACCCCAAGTCGTGGGGCCGTATCTTTTTGGCTATACTGATTATCGGATTGCCGCTGCAGCTAGGACTTAATACCCTATGGACTCAAATGACCACTGGAAAGGCTTATATGGTTGTGTTCATACCGCGCGTTGTTAAAACAGTCGCGATGATGCCTATTAAGCTGGTACTGATTCGTTTTGCATGGGAGAAGCTTTGTCCGTTGGCGACAAAACTTGCTGAATGATTTTATGGTTGAAGGGAACCGGAGGACCGGTTCCCTTCAACCTTGTCAGGTGTTCGGTTTTGGGGTGTAACGGTCAAATGCAGTCGTACACGAATAATTTACGTCTTAAATCTTTACACCGAATGCGGTTTAAGGTAAAATAGATGCGAAACATATAATTCACCAAGCTGATGTCCATCGGCTTGCTGCTTATGGGGCAACCGCCCTTGGATGGACAAATATACCACTGCGTTTGTGGTACAATAGAATAAAAGGATTGGAATGATTTGATGGGTTTAAAATACAAAAGAGTGCTGCTTAAATTAAGCGGAGAGGCGCTGGCGGGCGGTGCGCATTTTGGTCTGGACTATAATACGGTACTTTCCATCAGCAAAAGCATCAAAGAATGTGTAGATATCGGTGCACAGGTAGCAATTGTCGTTGGCGGGGGAAACTTCTGGCGTGGCCGTGACAGCGGCGGTATGGAGCGTACAAGAGCCGACCATATCGGCATGCTGGCTACTGTGATGAACTCGCTTTCTCTGGCCGATGCGTTAGAGTCTCTGGGGGTTGAAACACGCGTGCAGACTGCTATTGCTATGCAGTCCATCGCTGAGCCCTATATCCGCAATAAGGCGGTTCGCCATATGGAAAAGGGCAGAGTGGTCATCTTTGGGTGTGGCACCGGCAACCCCTTCTTTTCTACCGATACGGCTGCGGCGCTGCGTTCGGCTGAGATCAATGCCGACATCATTCTGATGGCCAAAATGGTCGACGGTGTTTATAACGACGACCCGAAGAAAAACCCTGATGCTAAGCGCTATGACCATATATCCTTTTCTGAGATTCTCAATAAGGAGCTGGCTGTTATAGACTCTACCGCTGCTTCGCTTTGTCGAGACAACCGTATGCCTGTTTTGATTTTTTCCCTGCAAGATCCGCGAAATATTGTCAGAGCGATACAGGGAGATGAGATAGGAACTATTTTGAGGGAGGAAGCTTAGATGAACGACTTTGTAAAAGGCTATGAAACTAAAATGACCAAAACCATTTCGGTGCTTCGCCAAGACTATGCCGCGATTCGTGCCGGACGCGCCAATCCCGCCCTGCTTGACAGGGTGACGGTCATGTATTATGACGTGCCCACCCCGATTAATCAGGTCGGTTCCGTTTCGGTGACCGAAGCGCGTACCCTGACAATTACCCCGTGGGACCGCACTGTATTAAAGGCAATTGAAAAGGCTATTATGACTTCTGATATCGGCATCAATCCGCAAAATGACGGATCGGTGATCCGTCTGATATTTCCGCCCCTGACTGAAGAGCGCAGAAAAGAGCTCTGCAAACAGATTGCCAAGATGGGCGAGGAATCTAAGGTGGCCATTCGCTCTATCCGACGTGACGCCAACGAGAAACTCAAGACGCAGAAGAAAGAACTGCCTGAAGATACCATCAAGGACATTGAGAAGCAAGTTCAGGATGTTACTGACAAATATTGCAAAGAAATTGACCAAATTTCTGCTGCCAAGGAAAAGGAGATCATGGAGGTGTAGCTTCACTCCCTGATCGACTGGAGGACCATATGGACATTTCTCAAACCACGGCTGCGGGCGTTCCTGCCCACATTGCCATCATTCTCGATGGCAACGGTCGTTGGGCAAAAAAGCGCGGCCTTGCGCGCAGCATAGGGCACCGTCAGGGCACTAAGGCACTTCGGCCTGTCATCAGGCACTGTCAAACGCTTGGCGTACGTTATCTGACGCTTTATGTATTTTCAACCGAAAACTGGAACCGGCCCCCAAAAGAGATTGACAGTATTATGAATCTGCTTCGAGAGCATTTTGACGAGGCTGCTAAATCTGCCGGAGAAAATATTCGGATACGTGTATTGGGTGATGTTTCGCGGCTGGATGCGGAATTACAGCGTCAGGTCGCCGAGGCTGAGCGGGATACCGCCCAGAATACCGGCCTGACGGTTAATTTTGCGCTCAATTATGGTGGCCGCCAGGAGCTCGTTTTTGCTATGCGCAGATTGGCGGATGCCGTGAAGTCCGGCGCTTTACAGCCGGACGACATAGACGAGGCGGTCATTGAACAGCAGCTTTATACAGCGGACATGCCCGACCCCGATTTGCTTATTCGCCCCAGCGGAGAGCAGCGGCTCTCAAACTTTTTGCTGTGGCAGTGCGCCTATTCGGAATTTGTGTTTATGGATGTGCTCTGGCCGGACTTTAAGCCAAGCGATCTTGATGCCGCAATCGCCGAATATGCCGGGCGCAACCGCCGGTTTGGAGGCGTGTAATGAAACAGCGTGTGATTTCTGCGGCTGCGGGTCTTGCGATTCTTGCGGTGGTGTTTGCGTTATTCGACACCATCGTGCTGAATATTGCCGTTGCCATTGTTATTGCTATGGCGCTTTATGAGCTGATTGAGGCAGCAGGGCAGAAAAGGCTGCCCACCTCTGTGGTGGCTATGGTTTTCGGTTTGGCCATTCCATTTTTCAGCACCCGCCTGTTGAACAATAATCTGGCGTCTATTTGCTTTTTCTTTTCGCTGGTACTGTTTTGTCTGCTGCTGAAATACCATGATATTATTCGCGTAGAGCAGCTGGGTTTTGTGTTCTTTTT
Source organism: Clostridia bacterium (assembly GCA_035560675.1). Lineage (GTDB taxonomy): Bacteria > Bacillota > Clostridia > Oscillospirales > Ruminococcaceae > Yanshouia. The sequence continues at coordinate 5,664 of DATMYZ010000254.1, read as the reverse complement.
TACAATGCTGGTCGCTTTTGCCACCACATGCTTTGTCTACATGCGTGACGTTTTTGGTACGGTTATCGGCTTTTATGGTATGCTTGTATCGTTATGCGGCGCGTGGATGAGTGACACAGGCGCTTATTTTTTTGGCATCGCTTTTGGTCGGCGTAAGCTGGCACCCAATATCAGCCCTAAGAAAACGGTAGAGGGATTTCTCGGCGGCATTTTGGTCGCTCTGATTTCTCAGATAATTGTCGCGTTTGTCTATACGCAAATTAGCCGGTATTACGGATCTGCGGTGCAGATTAATTATCTGCGGCTCGCGCTGTTCTCTCCACTTGTTTCGCTGATCAGCGTTGTAGGCGATCTTTCCGCCTCGGTAATGAAGCGGCAGTTTGGCATCAAGGATTTTGGCAATATTATGCCTGGACATGGCGGTGTGCTTGACCGCTTTGACAGCGTGCTGTTTGTGGTACCGTTTGTTTATAATCTGTTTTTATATTTCCCCTTGATTGTCGTGAAATGAGGCGTATAGTTTGACTGAACAGCTGACCATTCTGGGGTCTACCGGGTCTATTGGCACGCAGGCCCTGGATGTAGCTAGGAATTTAAATATGCCGGTATATGGGCTTTCTGCCCAGCGAAATACGGCGCTTTTAGAGCAGCAGGCGAGGGCATTTAACCCTCGCTGCGTTGCAATTGGAAACGCTGCGCTGTATAAGACCTTAAAAACTGCGCTGGCTGATACCAATATCGCTGTGACGGCGGGGCCGGAAGCGATAACCGAGTTGGCCGTGCAACCCGTAGATCTGGTATTGAACGCCGTAGTTGGTATTGCGGGGCTGAGCGCGACTGTGGCCTGCATCACCGCTAAAAACACGCTGGCGCTCGCCAACAAAGAGTCGCTTGTCACCGCGGGCGAACTGGTGATAGAGGCGGCTAAGAAAAATAATGTTCCTATTATTCCGGTAGACAGTGAGCATTCTGCTATTTTTCAGTGCTTAAACGGCGAAAATCGTGATAGAATAGATAAGATCATATTGACAGCCTCGGGCGGCCCTTTCTTTGGCCAAAGCCAGAAAGAGCTGCGCCATGTGACACCTGCGCAGGCGCTCAAGCACCCAAATTGGCAGATGGGGCAAAAAATCTCCATCGATTCAGCCACGCTGATGAACAAGGGACTGGAGCTGATTGAGGCCATCCATCTATTCAACGTTTCTGCGCGGCAGGTTGAAATTCACGTGCATCGACAGAGTATTGTGCACTCTGCGGTGGCATTTTGTGACGGATCGGTCATCGCGCAGCTAGGCTCTGCCGATATGCGCACGCCGATACAATACGCGATGACCTATCCAGACCGCCTGCCAGGAGTTAGCAAAGCATTTTCTCTGTTTGAAACAGGAACGCTTACCTTTGAGCATGCCGACCCGGAAACGTTTTTGTGCCTTGCTGCCGCGCAAAAAGCGGCGGAACTAAGGGGGTTGTACCCCTGCGCCGTCAACGGGGCCAACGAGGAAGCGGTCGCACTGTTTTTGCAGGGGAAAATTGGTTTCTTAAAAATCGGTGAACTGGTCGAAAAGGCGCTGTCGCTTTCGTGCGCCAGACAGGACTATACCTTGGAAGAGGTCTACGAAATTGACTCTGCCGCGCGTGAGCTGGTGCGGCAAAGCATCTAGCTTTATTTACGGAAGGGCGTGTGAAACATTTTGAGCAGTGGCCTGATAACGGCAGTTGCGGCAATTTTAATTTTCGGCGCGATTATTTTGTTCCATGAGCTGGGGCATTTTACCGTTGCGAAATGGGCGGGCGTATCGGTGCATGAGTTTTCTATCGGCATGGGCCCAGCCATTTATAAACGCGAAAAAAACGGGACGCTTTATTCGCTGCGTATCCTACCTGTGGGTGGCTATGTGATGATGGAAGGCGAGGATGAACCGGTTGATGCGCCGGGTTCCTTTTCCAACAAGCCATTGCTGCACAGGGTGGCGATTTTGTTGGCGGGTTCCTTTAATAATTTGGTTATGGGTTATCTGATTCTGGTGATTCTTACCATCATGACCGGCTATGTGGGCACCACACGCGTCGCGCTGTTCAACGAGGGTGCCGTCAGCTCACAGCAGTTGCAGTTGGGCGATAAAATCACCAAGGTCAACGGCCATCGGGTGCATACCTCAAACGACATCACTTATGAGTTTTTACGTGACCGCGACGGCCTGATTGAGATGACGGTGCAGCGCAGCGGCGAAACGCTGACCCTACCGCCGATTCAGTTTAAGATGGAGCAGCTTGGCGAAGGTGTGCAAGCCATAGGCCTTGACTTCAAGGTGGCCGCTGTACCGGCTCAGTCACTGGAGTATGTGACCTATCCGTTCAACTGGGGCCTATCAATTATTAAGCAGGTGTGGGGATCTCTTATCGATGTGGTCACCGGACGCTATGCTGTCAACCAGCTTTCAGGGCCAGTCGGGGTTGTCAGCGCCATTGGGCAGGCCAGCAAAATGGGGCTCGATAATCTGCTGCTCATTGCCGCGTTCATCGCAATAAACATTGGCATATTTAATCTCGTACCGTTCCCGATTCTAGACGGCGGCAAAATCATGATAGCGGTGCTAGAAACTATTTTTGGCCGCAAAATTAACCAGCGTTTGCTGGAATGGATTATGATGATCAGCGTAGGGTTGTTGCTGACATTGATGCTGTATGTCACATGGAATGATATTTTCCGCCTGTTTCAATAGAGGGATTAAAATTGGCTGAGCATCGCGTTACGGTGTTTAGCCAATTTTTACTACTTTGTCAGTACGAAACGAGGAATTTGTAGTATGAAAAGACAGACGAAAACAGTGTGGGTAGGACATGTGCCGATTGGCACCGGGCATCCGGTAGCAATACAGTCGATGCTTAATTGTCCCTCTTATGACATTGAGGGCAGTGTTGTTCAGGCCAAGGCACTTGAAGCGGCAGGCTGCCAGATTATTCGAGCAGCAGTGCCAGACCGCGACGCGGTGCAGCTCATTGCGGCTCTGAAAGAGGCCGTATCGATGCCGGTTGTGGCGGACATTCATTTTGACTATCGGTTGGCGCTTGAATGCACTGAAGTGGGTGTGGATAAAATTCGCATCAACCCGGGCAACATTGGCGGGGCGGACAGAGTGCGGGCGGTGGCAAAGGCGTGTAACGCAAAAAATATTCCAATACGTGTGGGGGTCAATTCTGGATCAGTCGAAAAAGCATTGCTGGCTAAATATGGCGGCCCCACGGCTGAAGCGATGGTTGAAAGCGCAGCGAACCATTTGGCGCTTTTAGAACAAGCTGATTTTAACAACAGCGTCTTGTCGTTAAAAAGCTCGAACTTAAAAACAATGATTGAAACTTATCGCCTGGCAGCAGAGCGATTTGACTACCCGATGCATCTTGGCGTGACTGAGGCGGGCACCGAGCGCATCGGCATGCTCAAATCGGCTATCGGTATTGGCGCGTTGCTCTTGGACGGTATAGGGGATACCATTCGTGTTTCGCTGACAGCCGATCCCGTACAGGAAATTGCTGCAGCTAAGGATATTTTAAAGGCGCTTGGGCTCAAAGGCAGCGGGGTACAGCTTGTTTCGTGCCCTACTTGCGGACGTACTCGGATTGACCTTGTTTCGTTGGCACATCGAGTCGAAGACGCGCTGCAATGTTGCCCTTGCGACTTGAAAGTTGCCGTCATGGGCTGCGTCGTTAATGGACCGGGCGAGGCGAGGGAAGCGGATATCGGCGTTGCGGGCGGTGACGGCTGCGGTGTGATCTTTGTCAAGGGTGAGGTCGTTGAAAAGGTGCCCGAAGAGGCGCTCCTGCCCGCGCTGCTCAAAAGGATAGAGGAGATGACCCATGCCAAATCGGATGAAAAAACAGAGCTTTGAGGAGTTTATCTCGCTGTTCGGCGGACTAACCATGCAGCAGCCGCTTGCACAAGTTCTCAAAGAGGTTGAAGAAATACATATTAGTACAAAAACTAGAACGCTTTCGCTGGCGGTAGTTTGCGCCAGACTGCTGCTTTGGGACGAGCTGCGCTTTTTAGAGCGCAGCCTTGAAAGCCGTCTGTCGCTGTCTCAGGTGCGTTTTTTGCCGCGCTATTACGGACTGTTGCCTACAAAGGGCTATTTTGATGTGCTCTTAAATGAGCTACGTCGCGCGGGTGTGCCTGTTAACGGCTTTTTAGAGGGCAGCGCCGCTACGTTCGACGCGCAAGAATGTCTGCTCAAAATCGCGCTGAAAAACGGCGGTGGGCGACAGCTTGAAGAAATGGGTTTTGTCGATAAGCTTCAAACGCTTGTCTCCGATCAGTTTCGTCTGGATTGTAATATTCAGCTTGCAGGAGAGGTGGAGCTAACCGATTCTAATCCTGTGCTGATGCAGATCGAACAAGAAGTTAAGCGGATGGCGAAGGTGGCCAAGTCGCAGGGACCTCAGCTGCAAAAGATGTCGTTTCAGGCTAAAAATTTGCCATTCATTGAGGATTCGATGGAGCTGGTGTACGGCAAGGCAATTAGAGGCACACTGACACCTCTGGTCGAAGTCAACGAAAGTAGTGGGCGAGTGGCCGTCTGGGGCGATGTGTTTAAAATAGAAACGCGCGATACGCGCGATGGTTCACGCCGGATATTCAGCATCTACCTGACTGATTATACCAGCTCAAATATGATCAAAATGCTGATGGACATGCAGGATGTTGCCCCACTGGAACGCATTAGGGTAGGAGATACCATTGTGGTTCAGGGCGATGCTTCGTTTGATAAATATGACCGGGAAGTGAACATTCGGGCGTATCATATTTCGCGAGTGAAAAAAATCGCCCGTCAGGATACCAGCGAGTTTAAGCGTGTGGAGTTGCACGCCCATACTAAAATGTCAGCAATGGACGGCATTGTCTCCGCCACCGATTTGGTCACCGCTGCTGCTAACTTCGGGCATCCGGCTATCGCTATCACCGATCATGGCGTGGTGCAGGCCTATCCTGATGCTGCAGCCGCCGCCCAAAAAATGACCAAGTCCGGTAAACCGATCAAGATTCTCTACGGTGTCGAAGGTTATCTGGTCAATGACCAGATTCCGGCCGTAACAGGTGAGGGTACCCAGCCGATAGACGGCGAAATGATTGTGTTCGACTTAGAAACGACTGGCCTTTCTGCCGCAAATGAGCGGATTATTGAAATAGGTGCAATCAAGATCAAAAACGGCGAGATACTTGAAGAGTTTGACATTTTCGTTGACCCGCAGCAAACACTTTCGCCTGAGATTATCAAGCTTACCGGCATTACAGACGCCATGCTGGTTGGCGCGCCGGATGAAGCGCAGGCGCTCGAACAGTTTTATGACTTCTGTGGCGGTGACAGCGCAGTTTTGATAGCGCATAACGCGCGTTTCGATACTTCGTTCTTAAAAGTAGCGGCTAGAAGAAGTGGCAAGTCTTATAACTTTACAGTTGTTGATACGCTGATTTTGGCCCGCGCCGTCTATTCTGAGCTTAAATCTTTTAAGCTGGGTAAACTGGCGGAGTATTTGGGTGTGGATGAGTTTCAGGCACACCGTGCCTGTGACGATGCCAGGGCGCTTGCGCAGATATTCTTTAAAATGACAGAAAAAATGAAATCCGGCATCACCCTTGAAACGGTACGCGATCTAAATACATCGCTGGAT
>DATMYZ010000253.1:0-2031 GCA_035560675.1 Clostridia bacterium | reverse complement strand
ACTCTTTTGAATAATGTTAACCGAAAGGATTATAGCACAAAATGATATCCATGTACAGTTTGTGTATTCAATACTATAATGAACACGAGTCAAACCAAAATTAAAAACGGCGTTGATGATAAACATAATTTGATAAAAGAGGAATTTTATGGAACGTTTAAATTTACCCATAACTGGAATATGTTCGTTCGGCAGATATCCTATCTGTACCGATTTAGCGCAGTTGGATGCCGATATTGCCGTGTTAGGCGTACCGGTCGACTTCTCGGTCGGCTATATGAGCGGCGCGCGACTGGGCCCCCGCCGAATCCGTGAGGCCTCCACCCAGTATGGTCGCGGTGACACAGGCTTTTACGACTTTGAAAATGATTGCCAGCGTCTTGCAGCACCACTAAAAATCGTCGACTGCGGCGACGCAGATATCTTGCACGCTGACACACAGCACACCTTTGACGCTGTGGTAGAAAGCGTTAAAGCGATTATACATCGCGGCGCGGTCCCTATTGTCCTTGGCGGAGATCATTCCATCAGCGCGCCGGTAGGTAAGGCTCTGGAAGAGATTGGGGAAGAAATCTGCGTTGTTCAGATAGATGCCCATCTTGACTGGGCAGATCATGTCGGTCCGTTAAAATACGGCAATGGCAGCCCAATGCGCCGCATGTCTGAAATGGCTCATATCGGGCCGATGGCGCAGATCGGCCTGCGCGGTATCGGCAGCAGCAAAAAAACAGATTTTGAAGACGCCAAGGCATATGGCAGTGTGCTGATTCCCGCACGTGAAGCACATGCTATTGGTGTAGATGGCATATTGGAGAAAATCCCCAATGCTAAAAACTATTATATCACCGTAGATATAGACGGGTTTGATATCTCTATTGCGCCGGGTGTGGCTTCGCCCTATCCGGGCGGCCTTCTGTTTGACCAGGTGTGCGACATCATTGCCGGTGTGGCCAAAAAAGGCCGTATTGTCGCGGCAGACCTGGTAGAAATCTCCCCTGTTTATGACCCTTCTGGCATGACGGTGCGGTTAGGCGCGCTGACCCTGTTGCACATCATGGCTCAAATTGAAGAGCAGATTGTAAAATGATTTTTGCGTACAACTCCTTTTTCTAAAGCAAAGCCGCGTGCTGATTGGCACGCGGCTTTGCTAAACACTTTATCAGAACAGGTCATCAACAGCGTCATATAGCTCGGGATAGTATTCTTCCTCGTAGTCCGGATAACAGACATAATCCGCTACAATCTCCGCAAACCACTCTTGAATACTTGAAGTGGAGTACAAGCTGCCTTCTTTACTCTGATAGGTCGGAAAATCCTCCCACAGTGAGATCCAATCGGAGTCAGAAGCGGTCAGGAACGTACTGTAGCCCGCAGACAGGCCAAGCTGCCAGTCGAGGTTATGACCCAGCTCATGCGCCAGAGTGCGCAAATAGGTGTCTTCGTGACCGCTCCATTCCTCAATATAGATGTCCCCCGTCGTGACAAACATGCCAATTGCATCGGCACTTGCATTTGCCGCAACGTTGCGTATATCCGAAACAATATAAAGAGTACCAGAGAATTCATCAAGAAGCACATCGGGAATATCCGCCAACGCTTCGGTTATATCTGAAAGTGTATCTTCACTGACGCTAGAATCATAGATGCTGATGGTGATACCATTATAGGTAGTGCTGGCTAAAGATGAATCGCGCGAGGTAGAAGGTCCCTGATGACGAATATCCGGTGCAACCAAGCCGCTCTGACGCAGTGTTTCCTTCGCCTGACGGGCCTGCTCTTGCGCCTGCTGAGAGGCCGCGGGTGGTGCCGGCCTTTGCATGCTTACCCGGCCTTGAGTAGCAGAATTCTGATATTGGGCGCTATTAAAAGATGTTTGCTGCTGACCTTGTCTTATTTGCCAAAACAAGCTCATGTTACCACTACCTGCTGCAAAGGCGTTAAGCTGTAAACTGAACATCAACGATAGCACCGTCGCGGTCGCAAGGAAAATATTAAAGAATCTCCTCATGGCAAATTAATACTCCTTTATTT
>DATMYZ010000252.1:0-6719 GCA_035560675.1 Clostridia bacterium | reverse complement strand
CGGGCAGACAGTGCAGCACAATGGCGTCTGAATTCGCTGCGGACATAACAGTCTTGTTGATTTGGTAGCCTGCAAATGCTTTCTCACGGATTTTCTGCTCTGACTCCTGACCCATGGAGGCCCAAACATCGGTATAAAGTGCGTCGGCGTCAGCGGCACCCTGCATGGGATCCTGCGTCCACTCAAAGCCGGCATACGCCTTGGCAAATTCCATGATGGCAGGGTCGGGCGCATATTCTTTTGGGGTGACGACGCTGACCTTCATGCCGGTTTTCAGACCGCCGACAATCAGCGAATTGGCCATGTTATTGCCGTCGCCAATAAAGCAGAGTTTTTTGCCCTCAAACGACTTGTGATACTCTCGGATCGTTTGCAGATCGGCGAGAACTTGGCAGGGATGGGCAAAATCGGTCAGTGCGTTAATGACCGGAATGCTGCCGTGCTCGGCAAACGCTTCCACCTCCGACTGCGCAAAGGTGCGGATCATGATGCCGTCAAGATAACGCGAGAGCACCCGGGCGGTGTCCTCCACTGGCTCACCACGGCCAATTTGCAGGTCGCGCGAGGAGAGAAACAGCGCGTGCCCCCCGAGTTGGTACATACCAACCTCAAACGAAACACGGGTACGGGTTGAAGATTTCTGAAAAATCATGCCCAGCGTCTGTCCACTTAAAATCGGGTGGGGGATATGATGTTTCTTTTCATATTTCAGCTTGTCGGCTAAATCTAAAAGCCCGATGATTTCCTCGCCAGAAAGATCAAGCAGTTTAAGCAGATGCTTCATATGTTGCCTGCCTCCTCCAAAACTTCAAGCAGAATGGTAAGACCTTGCTCCAGTTCTGTGTCAGTGATTACCAGCGGCGGCAGCAGGCGAACCTTTTCGTGCGCGGTGAGGACAATCAGGCCCTTTTCAAGGCACTTTGCCGCAATATCTTTCGAGGTGCCCTTCTTGGGCATAATGCCGATCATCATGCCCATGCCAGTGACTGACGCCACGTTCGGGCATTTGGCAATGGCCTCGGACAGCTTTTTACCCTTTCGGGTAACCTCGTCTAAAAACGCATTCGTCAAACGGTTCAAGACGACATTGGCACCCGCACAGGCGATAGGGTTCATACCAAAGGTAGAGCCGTGGTCACCCGCGACCAGCGTTTCGGCGGTTTTTTCACCAAATAGCACCGCGCCGATGGGCAGGCCGCTCGCCAGCCCCTTCGCTGAACTGACAATATCGGGTTGAATTCCAAAGGCCTGATAGCTGTAGAAATAGCCGGTACGGCCGATTCCGGTCTGCACCTCGTCGACGAGCAGCAGAATATCTTTTTCTGCGCAGAGCGCGGCAATCTTTTTGACGAAGTCAGTGTCGAGCGGGATAACACCGCCCTCTCCCTGAACCATTTCTACCATGATACCAGCTGTCTTGTCACTCACCTTCGAGAGAACGTTATCAAAATTATTGGCTTCTGCATAGACAAAGCCGGGGGTAAAGGGGTCGAAATTGACGTGCATCGACGCCTGACCGGTGGCCGCTACTGTGGTGATGGTACGCCCGTGGAAGGAGTTAACCAGCGTGATAATTTCATATCGCTCTTTGCCATATTTGACTTGGGCATATTTTCTGGCGGTCTTGATCATGCCTTCGTTGGCCTCGGCACCTGAATTGCCGAAAAACACCTTTTTCATGCCTGATTTTTCGCATAGCTGCTTGGCTGCCTGCACGCCGGGGGCGGTGTAGTATAGGTTTGAAATATGGGCGAAGCAGGAGGCTTGCTCAGATACGGCCTTGACCCACTCGGAATCGGCAAATCCAAGCGAATTAACACCGATACCACTGGAGAAATCAATGTAGCTTTTGCCGTCAAAATCTTCACAGGTCGCACCCTTGCCGCATTTCAGCGCAAAATTGGCGCGCCCGTAGGTGTGAGCGACATAGGCCTGATCAAGCTCCTTGATTTCGGAGAAGGTCATTTTGACGCCTCCTTATAAATCATGGTTCCGATACCTTCATCGGAGAGCATTTCGATCAGGATGGCGTGCACGATTCTGCCGTCAATAATCGCGGCCTTGGTGACGCCTTCACTGAGTGTATCAACACAGCACTGAATCTTGGGGATCATACCACCAGCAATAATGCCCTTTTCAATGAGCTCGGGCACTTCGCTGGGGGAAACGGTGGGAATCAGTGTGTTCTCGTCGTTCTTATCCATTAAGAGCCCGCGCACGTCGGTCATAAGAATGATATTCTCGGCCTTTAAAGCGCTGGCCACATAGCAGGCCATCGTATCGGCGTTGATGTTATAGGTCACGCCGTTTTCGTCTGCGCCGATGCTGGTGATAACCGGAATATAGCCCGCGTCCAGCAGGTCGGTGATCGGCTTAGGGTCGACCTTGGTCATTTCGCCAACAAAGCCGTAATCCACCTCATCCTCCATCTTTTTGACGGTTAGCATACCGCCGTCTACGCCGCAAAGGCCCATTGCGCGGCCGCCCTGTGCGTTAATCTGGGCAACAAGGTCTTTATTGAGTTTGCCCGCCAGCACCATCTGGGCAACGTCTCGGGTTTCTTCATCGGTGTAGCGCAGGCCGTTGATAAACTTCGATTCCTTGCCGATTTTTTTGAGTAAGCTGGTGATCTCCGGGCCGCCGCCATGCACCAGCACCACTTTGATGCCGATGCAGGAGAGCAATACGATATCGCCCATAACGGCCTCTTTGAGCTCATTGTTGGTCATAGCGTTACCGCCATATTTGACAACAACGGTTTTGCCGTTGTATTTCTGAATGTAGGGCAGGGCCTTGCTTAAAATTTCAGCCTTTTGTGCGGTTGTGGTCTGAGCCATAAATAAATCCTCCGTTCAATATATCTCTCTTATTTTTTCAGCCTGTTAATATGATAGCCCGGTAGCTTCATCAAGACCCAGTGCAATGTTCATGTTCTGAACAGCCGCGCCAGAGGCACCCTTACCCAGATTGTCAAGGCAGGCAGCCAGCAGAACGCGGTCGTCGTTGCCGCAGACAAAAATTTGTAGATTATTTGTATCCGCCAACGAATTGGATGATAGAAAGCCTCCGTTGAGTACGCCCTCGCCCATGAACGGCATCACCTTGACAAAGTGCTGGCCCTCATAATATTCCGAAAGTATTTCGTGAATCTGCTGGGCGGTAAGCTTCTTGCTTAAAAGTTTAGTATAAAGCGGCACCGAAACGGTCATGCCTGCAAAAAAGTCAGCAACCGCAGGATTAAAGATGGGGGTGTCAGTCAGGCCGGAAATCGCCTTCATTTCCTTTTGGTGCTTGTGCGACTGGGCCAAGCCATACTGTCGGACTGCATCATATTCCGCTGCGCGGTTCGGGTCGGCGTAAGCCGAAATCATTTTTTTGCCGCCGCCGGAATAGCCTGAAATGGCATGACAGACCACTGGGTAATCGGCGGGCATCATCCCCAGCTTAATCATTGGATGCACCAAGCTGATAAAGCCTGTGGCATAGCAGCCAGGGTTCGCAATGCGGTGTGATGTGTTGATTTTCTGGCGCTGTTCCAAAGACAGTTCCGGAAAGCCATACGCCCACTCGGGGTTGACACGATGCGCGGTAGATGCGTCGATAATTTTAACGTGGCTGCTGTCGGCCAGTGAGACAGCTTCTACAGCGGCGTCATCTGGCAGACAGAGAAATGTAATGTCGGAGGCGTTGATGAGCTTTTTGCGTTCGGAAACATCCTTGCGCTTATCCTCGTCAATTAGCAGGACTTCCAAATCGCTTCGCCCCTCAAGGCGGTCAAATATCTTTAGCCCTGTTGTACCTTCTTTGCCGTCAATGAATACCTTGAATTTCATGAGCGAAGCCCCCTTTTAATGTAACAAACCGGTGCGTGCTAAAGTGATTTTCTGCACATGGATTGATCCAGCACAGGCATCGGTCGGTTTAGCGTTATTATTAATATGGCTTGTTGGTGTCAATGGCAGAGATGCGCATTTTCAGTTCGGAAATTTGCACCTTCACAGCATTAGGTGCGGGGCCGCCAATAACGTTGCGCTGTTCAACGCAGGTTTCAAGGTCTATGGCGTGATATACATCGGCCGAAAAGGTTTTGCAAAGGCCTTTGTAGGCATCCAAAGACAGCGTTTCCAGCGTACAGCCGCGCTCAATGCAAAGCTTCACTAAAAAACCGGTGATCTGATAAGCTTCACGGAAGGGGAGACCCTTCTTTGTGAGATAGTCGGCACAGTCGGTGGCATTTATAAAACCCTTTGCTGCCGCGGCACGCATATTCTCTTTCTTAACCGTCATGGTTTCTAGCATTGGAATAAAGGTACGAAGGCATAACCGTGCCGTTTCAAGACTATCAAAAATCGCTTCCTTATCCTCCTGCATATCCTTATTGTAGGCCAGCGGGAGGCCCTTAAGCATGGTCAGCAGAGTCAGCAAATCACCGTTGACGCGTCCAGTTTTGCCGCGAATCAGCTCTGTGATGTCGGGGTTCTTTTTTTGCGGCATGATGGAAGAACCGGTAGCAAAGGCGTCATCAAGCTCAATAAAGCGAAACTCTGACGAGCACCATAGAATAATTTCTTCTGAGAAGCGGGAGAGATGAGTCATAATCAGCGAGAGAGCTGCTGCGGCTTCGACACAAAAATCGCGGTCTGAAACGCCATCCAAGCTATTTTGCGTCACCCCGCCCGAAAAGCCCAGCAATTCGGCAACCAGCTTGCGGTCAATTGGGTAGGTGGTGGAGGCCAGCGCGCCCGAGCCTAGCGGCATGACATCCATACGGCGGCAGCAATCGTTTAAGCGGCCTAAATCGCGCGTGAACATCTGGGCATAGGCCATGATGTGATGGGCGAAGGTGATGGGCTGTGCCACTTGCAGGTGGGTGTAGCCGGGCATTACTGTCTCAAGATTTTGCTCGGCTTTGACCACAATAGCATCAATTAACCGGTGTACGTCGTTATAGATGCCAGCGAGCTGGCCTTTTAAGTACATTCTAATATCCAGTGCCACCTGATCGTTGCGGCTTCTGGCGGTATGCAGGCGTTTGCCTGCGTCGCCAATGCGCTCAGTGAGCACTTGCTCAATAAACATGTGGATATCCTCAGCGGTGAAGTCAAACTGCAACGCGCCGGAATCAAGATCGGCCAATATGTCCTTAAGCCCCTTGACAATAGCGTCGGCATCCGCCTGTGGAATAATGCCGCACTTGCCTAGCATGGTTGCATGAGCGATGGAACCGGCAATATCCTCGTGGTACATCACGTGGTCGAATGCAATAGAGGAGTTGAAGTCGTTGACATTGGCATCCAATTCCTTGCTGAACCGGCCGGACCACATTTTCATATAAATTATCCTCCTGAATTGGGTCAAAAGCCCTTAAAACACCATTATCGGATTGAATTTAGGGACAAGAAGAGCCCTGCCCCCACATTGCGGTTGCAGGGCTTCTGGTCATTGAAGCTGCTTTTACTTGCTCAGTTTTTCAGCCAGCTTGGCCTGTACCTTCAGCGGCAGACCAAAAAGGTTGATAAAGCCCTTGGAATCCATCTGGTCATAGACATTATCCTCACCAAAGGTGGCAATCTCTTCGGAGTAGAGGCTGTATGGGCTGGTGGTACCGGCACCCATAATATTGCCCTTGTAGAGCTTGACCTTGACGTCGCCGGTGACATTTTTCTGGGTGGAATCTACAAACGCCGAAAGCGCTTCGCGCAGCGGGGTAAACCACTGGCCGTTATAGACTAAATCGGCAAACTTGAGGGCCACCTGCTGCTTGTAGTGCATGGTCTCTCTGTCAAGGCATAGGCTCTCAAGCTGCTCATGCGCAAAATAGAGAATCGAGCCGCCGGGCGTTTCATAAACACCGCGGCTCTTCATGCCGACTAGGCGGTTTTCAACCAGATCAGTGATGCCTACACCGTTTTCACCGCCGATCTTGTTAAGATACTTGATGATGTCGGCCGTCTTCATCTTTTCTCCATTGATAGCAACAGGTTTGCCCTGCTCAAACGAGAGGGTGACATAGGCGGGCATGTCGGGGGCCTTTTCGGGCGAGATGCCAAGCTCGAGAATTCTTTCATAGTTTGGCTCGTTCGCCGGGTCTTCAAGGTCAAGACCCTCGTGTGAAAGGTGCCAGATGTTTTTGTCTTTAGAATAGTTGGTCTCACGGTTGATGGTTAGCGGAATATTGCGCGCCTCGGCATAGGCAATCTCATCCTCGCGGCTCTTGAGTTCCCAGGTGCGCCACGGGGCTATGATGCCCATATCAGGGGCGAACGCCTTGATGGTCAGCTCAAACCGAACCTGATCGTTGCCCTTGCCGGTGCAGCCGTGCGCAATAGCGTCGGCACCCTCGGCTTTGGCGATCTCTACAATTCTCTTAGCGATAATCGGGCGGGCAAACGAAGTCCCCAGCAAATATTTGCCCTCGTAAACAGCGCCGGCTTTGAGGGTGGGGACGATGAAGTCGTCGCAGAATACGTCCACAAGGTCTTCTATATAAAGTTTAGAAGCGCCGGTTTTAATAGCTTTTTCGTTAAGACCGTCAAGCTCTGCACCCTGCCCGACGTCTGCTGCAACGGCGATGACCTCGCAGCCGTAGTTCTCTTTCAGCCACGGAATAATAACCGAGGTGTCAAGACCGCCTGAATATGCAAGAACTACCTTTTTATACTGACTCATGATAAGCATCCTCCATAAATCGCTTTGTTTGTAGTGCTATGATTAATAAC
>DATMYZ010000251.1:0-5637 GCA_035560675.1 Clostridia bacterium | reverse complement strand
TCAGTGTTGCTATTTTAATAATTTGAATATTTATTCATAAAAAGGAGCGGATTGTCGTTCCTTTTTTTAGTACAAAAAACAGTGCTGCGCATTATGAAAACGACGGGATACATCCCTTGAAAAACCCATACAGAAATACTTTGAGCTACTTTACAATATGCTTTCATTGGGTTATAATGCTAAGAAAGCAATGATCAAATTTATTTGTTTTATACATCGAATGCAGAAGATATGAATACAAACACCCTGCTTGAATAGGAGGAACTACATGTCAATTTACAACGCAGACCGGGCGTGGCTCATGTTGGCTGACGGAACGGTATTTGAGGGCAGATCGTTCGGTGCAGCTGGAACGGCTATCGGTGAGGTGGTATTCACCACCGGCATGACGGGTTGCCAGGAGACCCTGACCGACCCGAGCTACTACGGGCAAATTGCGGTGCAGACCTTTCCGCTGATTGGCAACTATGGCACCAACGATGACGACGTCGAATCGGACGACATTTATATGAAAGGTTACATCGTGCGTGAATGGTGCGATTCTCCATCTAATTTTCGTGCTAAAGAGCGCATAGATCTCTTTTTGAAAAAACACAATACGATCGGATTATTTGACATAGACACTCGTGCGCTTACCCGACGCCTGCGGGAGCACGGTGTCATGAATGGTGTGATTACGACGGTGCCGGTTGAAGAACTGGGCAAGGACAAGCTGCTGGCTGAGATTGCACAGTATGCTGTCACCGAGGCGGTTGATTCGGTTACCGCTACAGCCACCAAGATTTATCCGGCGCATGGGCATAAAGAATACCGCGTGGCTCTTTTCGACTTTGGCTATAAGCGCAATATCCGTGAGAGCCTGCGCGCGCGCGGCTGCGACGTTGTGGTTGTTCCGGCACGCACCGGCGCTGCTCAACTTAAAGAGATGGCACTGGATGGTGTCGTGCTCTCGAACGGCCCCGGCGACCCTGAGGAAAATGTCGAGGTTATTGCGAACCTGCGCGACATCGTCGCAATGGGTCTGCCGGTAATGGGCGTGTGTCTAGGGCATCAGCTTATGGCGCTGGCTATGGGCGGCAAAACTGTTAAAATGAGCTATGGTCATCGTGGTGGCAACCAGCCGGTCATCGCGCTTGATTCTGACCGAACCTTTGTCACCACTCAGAACCACGGCTACGAGGTTTTAGCCAATTCACTTGATCCTAAGGTTGCGAAGGTCAGCCATGTTAATGCCAACGACAAAACCTGCGAGGGTGTGATTTATCTTCAGGCGCCGGTCTTTACCGTGCAGTTCCACCCAGAGGCCTGCGCCGGGCCCGCAGACACCGCCTATCTGTTCGATAACTTCATTGCCATGATTGACAAGAGCAAGGAGGGCAAATAATTATGCCGCTGCGCAAGGATATAAAAAAAGTTCTGATGATCGGCTCCGGTCCCATCGTAATCGGGCAGGCTGCCGAGTTTGACTACGCTGGCACGCAGGCCTGCCGTGCCCTTAAAGAAGAAGGGCTTGAGGTGGTGTTGATTAACTCGAACCCCGCCACCATCATGACCGACAAGCGGATGGCCGACCGAATTTATATTGAACCATTAACCGTTGAGACGATAAAGCGCATTATTGAGATTGAAAAACCGGATAGCGTCCTTTCTACCCTGGGCGGTCAGACTGGCCTGACACTCTCGATGCAGCTTGCAAAGGATGGATTTTTAGACACCCATAACGTCAAGCTGCTTGGCGCAAAACCAGAAACGATTGACAAGGCGGAGGATCGCCAGCTTTTTAAAGATACCATGCAATCCATCGGACAGCCCTGCATTCCGTCTAAAGTTGTTACCGACCTCGACGATGCACTGGGTTTCGCAGAAGAAATAGGCTATCCAGTCATTGTACGTCCGGCGTTTACGCTGGGCGGTACCGGCGGCGGCATCGCATATGATGTTGCGGATCTGCGCGAAATTGCTGTCAGTGGATTGCGCCACTCCCCGATTCATCAGATTCTGGTCGAGCGTTGTGTCTCGGGCTGGAAGGAGATTGAGTTTGAGGTTATCCGCGATTCCAAGAGCAACCTCATCACGGTTTGCTCGATGGAAAACGTCGACCCAGTTGGCGTGCATACCGGCGACTCAGTGGTTATTGCCCCAGCGGTGACGTTAGCCGACAAGGAATATCAGATGCTGCGTACCGCGTCGCTGCAAATTGTCGATTCACTGGGTGTTGAGGGCGGCTGCAACTGCCAGTTCGCTTTAAACCCTGACAGTTTTGAATATGCCGTCATCGAGGTTAACCCCCGCGTGTCGCGTTCGTCAGCCCTTGCTTCCAAGGCGACCGGCTACCCCATCGCCAAGGTGGCAACCAAAATAGCAATCGGCTACACCCTTGATGAAATTGTTAATGCCGTTACCGGCTGCACCTATGCCTGCTTTGAGCCGGCACTTGACTACATTGTCGTCAAATATCCCCGCTGGCCATTTGATAAGTTCATTTATGGCGAAAAGAAACTCGGAACCCAGATGAAGGCTACCGGCGAGGTTATGAGCATTGGCACCAGCTTTGAGCAGGCTATAATGAAGGCTGCGCAGTCGGTAGAATTAAAACTTGATTCGATGCAGTCTCCGCTGCTTGCCAACGAAACTGATGAGCAGATTATGACTCGGGTGCAAACCTGCGACGACATGCGCCTGTTTGCGATTTATGAGGCGCTTTACCGCGGTATTGAGGGCGTTGAAGAAATCTTCCGCATCACCCGCATAGACCGCTGGTTCTTGTATAAGTTTTTGAACCTCGCCCAGATGCAACAGATTCTTGAACAGGGCAAGCTGGACAAGACAATTTATCTGCGTGCTAAGAAGTTCGGCTTTCTGGATAGCACCATCAAAAAAATGACTGATGTTGACCCCACGCCCTTCCACCGCTTTGCTAGCTATAAAATGGTTGATACCTGTGCGGCCGAGTTCCCCGCAGAGACCCCCTATTTCTACTCGACCTACGACGACCAGAACGAGGCGGCAGAGTTCATTGAACACCATGCCAGTGACAAGAAAAAGGTTATCGTGTTCGGTTCCGGCCCTATCCGAATCGGTCAGGGCATCGAATTCGACTACTGCTCGGTTCACTGCGTCTGGGCACTTAAAGAAGAGGGCTGTGAGGCCATCATTGTTAACAACAACCCCGAGACGGTTTCTACCGACTTTGACACCAGCGACCGCCTCTATTTTGACCCGTTGACCCCTGAGAGTGTCGACAGCATTTTAGAAACCGAAAAGCCCTATGGCGTAGTGGTTCAGTTCGGCGGGCAGACCGCGATTAAGCTGGCTGGCTATCTGGCCAAAAAAGGTGTGCGCATTCTTGGCACCTGTGCTGACTCGGTGGACGCCGCCGAAGACCGCGAGCGCTTTGACGAAATTCTTGAAGCTTGCCAGATTCCGCGCCCCATGGGGCACACGGTCATGACGACCGAAGAAGCGGTCAAGGCAGCGGAGGATCTCGGCTACCCTGTGCTGCTGCGCCCTTCTTATGTGCTGGGTGGCCAGAACATGGTTATTGCTCACAGCACGGAGCGTGTGCTCGAATATATGGGCATTATTACTGCCACCATGCTCGAAAATCCGGTGTTGGTCGATAAGTATATGATGGGTACCGAGGTGGAGGTTGATGCCATCTGTGACGGCGAAGATTACCTCATTCCTGGTATCATGGAGCATGTCGAGCGCGCGGGCATCCACTCGGGAGACTCAATATCGGTCTACCCCTGCCGTACATTGTCTCAGCGTATTAAAAATACGATTGTTGATTACACCGCTAAGCTGGCACGTGCCCTGAAGGTCATCGGCATGGTCAACGTCCAGTATGTGGTGTATAACGACGAGGTTTATGTCATTGAGGTTAACCCCCGTTCATCACGCACGGTGCCCTATATCAGCAAAGTTACCGGCGTACCTATGGTCGATCTTGCCACTAAGATTATGCTGGGTGCAAAGCTTAAAAACTTGGGCTTTGGAATAGGGCTCTATCCCGACGCGCCCTATGTGGCGGTTAAAGTGCCGGTATTCAGCTTTGAAAAGCTGCGCGGCGTCGATGTGCAACTCGGCCCGGAAATGAAATCGACTGGTGAGGTATTGGGCATTGCAAAAACCTTTGAAGAAGCGTTGCTAAAGGGTCTTGTCGCAGCGGGCTACAAGCTTGAGGAGCGCGGTGGCGTGCTAATTTCGGTACGCGACACGGACAAGCCTGAGATCACAAAGATTGCTGAGAAGTTTGAAAGGCTGGGCTTTGAGCTCTACGCAACGCCGGGCACGGCGCTGGCGCTTAATAAAGAGATGGTTGCGACCAACTCTGTGCGGCCCATGCAGGAGGCGTCGCCCAACGTCATGGATTTGATTGACTCAGGAAAGGTACACTACGTGATTTCAACCTCTAAAGGTGGCTCTAACCCTAAATTTAGTCAATCAGTGCGGCTGCGTCGGCGCGCGGTAGATCATTCCATCGTCTGCTTGACGGCACTTGACACGGCCAATGCGCTGGCCGATTGCCTACTGTCTAAAAAGCGAATGGCTGATATCGAGCTTGTAAGTATCACCGATCTTTAAAAACGAGTGAAACAGCGCTTTCTCCGATGCGGAGAAAGCGCTGTTTCTAATTCTGGCATCAAGTAAAAACTGACCATGATTCTTAGTTTTGCTGCACGACAGTTTGATATTTACACTTTCTCCGGCTTTTGTCGAGTGCGCATATAGTGGAAC
Source organism: Clostridia bacterium (assembly GCA_035560675.1). Classification (GTDB taxonomy): domain Bacteria; phylum Bacillota; class Clostridia; order Oscillospirales; family Ruminococcaceae; genus Yanshouia. The sequence continues at coordinate 897 of DATMYZ010000251.1, read as the reverse complement.
AGCATCTGCTGTGCAATTCCGGCATAGGGGGTTAGCTCTTCGGGAAAGCCGCCCACAAACAGCTCTTTTAACGCACGGCCGATCCACACATCCACTGGGAAGCATTCAAGCCGGTAAAACCCGAAAAGCAGCGCACAGTCTGCCACTTTTCGGCCCACGCCGACAATCTGCATCAGCATGGCGCGCGCTTCATCAAGCGGCAGCCCGGCCAATGCGCCAAGCTGAACCGTATCGTTGCAGACCTTCTGTGCGGCGTCGATGAGATAGCGTGCGCGAAAGCCGCAGCGCAGTGGAGCCAGATCTTCGATAGAGCAACCCGAAAGCTTCTCTGGCGGGGGAAAACTATACATTCCTTGGCCGATGGGATCGCCAAAATTCTCGCACAGTCGCTCAATGATACCTGAAATGCGCTTAATGTTGTTGTTTTGGCTAATAATAAAGCTTGCCAGTGCTTCCCAGCCATCTTGCCGCAAAATGCGAATGCCGCCTGCGTACAGGCAGGGGGCGATAAGTTGCTCAGTGTTGCAAAACAAATTTTTAAGAGCACAGTAATCGGTTTCTATATCAAAATAATGTCGCCAGAAGACTTCATCGGCGGTTGAGACAATGGTTACGGCGTCACCCTGCTGGCACATACGTGCCGGATACCAGCCCGCTGCGCCGACAAAAATGCCATCCGATCCGCGCCGCCAGCGGAAGCTTTGTCCGCAGTTGAGTGTTTGCTCCAAGTCAACCCCGGGTATGTGTAAGGTGCAGGTCACCTCGTTTGGGCGTATTTTTGTCTGCAAGCTGTTCACCTTTCTTTTGTGTAGGTTTATGCACAGCTACCAGTATAGCATTCAGCGGCAAAAATGCAAGTTTTCGACAAGTCGCGACAAGGAGTGTAAACTGTTGGTA
>DATMYZ010000250.1:0-4653 GCA_035560675.1 Clostridia bacterium | reverse complement strand
GGGATATATCAAATTTCAAGAGGGTGTTTCTTACCGAAACACTCTCTTTTTGTATAGTGAAAGCCGCCTCCGAAGAAGCGGCTAAAATTATAGAAAGCTTTTTAATTGCTCAGCATTAGCTTGCTCTGTAGCTAGTAACTTTTCAGCCAAGGCACGAGCCGAATCATTTTGGCCACTGTAGTCATGCAGGTGTTTGATTGTCTTATTGACTCCCATTTGATTCCCTTGAATAGTCATTTCTGCAATTTTTGAATCCGAGTGATCAACCATCATTTTTCCGGCAGCCATAAAATCAGTTGAAACCTTTGCAAGTATATCAGCACCAGCAGGTGGTTCTTGCCTTACTTGAAGTAAAGTTTGAGCTTGTTTGCGGAGATCCGAGTATTCTTTATATTGATCTTTCAGCTTATCCTTCAAGGGCGCGCTTTGGGTATAGTCCAAAACAGACTGTATACCTGTACAGCCCATGTCGGCAGTTTTGTATACATATTGGAGTAATTCGGTATCATGTATCATATTTTACTACCTCCTTGTTTTAGTATGTCTTCCTGGCAGTAAAGTATGCGTTGCACTAAACTTTGTAGATTGATGCCAAATGAAGGCTTATTGAACCAATAAAAAGGCTTGCCTTTTACAGCAAGCCTAGGAGGGCCTATCTAATAACGGAAACGATTACAGCACCCGCAACCACAGCAATTTCGGTTTGAACAACCGAAGACACCCAAGAAGAGTAGGGGCCAAAAAAACATAATGGTCACTCCTTTAGCTTATTTGTAAAGCAAAGAAAAGTAGGCACATTCCAGCTTATGGTGAAAGGAGTATATGTGTGAAATTTAAGACGTGAGCTGATTAAAGTCGTTTAAGAAGGCGGCATAGCAATCAGCGCTAAAAGCGAAAGGAGAGAAGGCCCTTCTCTCAGCATGACCAGATGAACCATCTAATAAGTATGATTTGCTGGATTTACCGTTCAGTTCTGCTTAAAGGCAGACGGCGAAATTTGCTGTCTGCCTTTAAGCTACCCCGTGCTATATTCTTATCACTGAAAACTATGCTTCATCCATGACTTTCAAATTTGGACTTATAATCAAGTCGCAACCCGTTGCGTCACGAATCTCATCCAGCGTATAATCCGGATGTAACTCTGTGAGAAGCAAGCCCTCAGGCGTCACTTCCATAACGCCCATTTCGGTGATAATCAGTTTGACAACGCCAAGGGCGGTATAAGGCAGCGTGCATTCCTTTAGGATTTTGTGCGCGCCTTTTTGGGTATGAAGCATTGAAATAATAACCTTTTTAGCGCCGACGACAAGGTCCATTGCGCCGCCCATGCCCGCGACCATTTTGCCCGGAACAATCCAGTTAGCAAGATTACCACGCTCATCAACTTCCATGGCACCGAGAACGGTTGCGTCCAAATGTCCGCCCCTAACGATGGAGAAGCTCATTGCCGTGTCAAAAAAATTTGCTTCGGGAACATGGGTGACATAGCTGCCACCGGAGTTGATAACGTCCACATTCTCTTCACCCGGTTCGGCGGCGGCGGATAAGCCTGTAAACCCGTTTTCTGAATGCAGAATGATCTGCACGCCTTCAGGAATATAGTTTGCAACCATGGTAGGGAGGCCAATGCCAAGGTTTATGACATCCCCGTCTTTGAACTCTTTAGCGGTTCTTGACGCAATTCTTTCTTTCAAATCTGCCATGGATTTTCACCTCCCACAATATAGTCAACAAAGATGCCTGACATGGTAAAGGAGTCCGGATGCATGTCGCCGGTGTCAACAATCTTCTCAGACGCCAGAATAACGGTTTCAGCTGCCATCGCCATGACATAGTTGAAATTTTTGGTTGCCAGGGTACAACTATAATTACCATACTGATCGCAGATTGAGGCTCGGATCAATGAAAAGTCCGCTTTAAGTGGTTCTTCAAGAAGATAGTCTTTTCCCGCAACATTGATAACCTGCTTGCCCTCAGATACGATTGTTCCAACGCCTGTTGGTGTTAAAACGCCTCCTAATCCGGCTCCGCCTGCACGAATTTTTTCAGCCAGACTTCCCTGTGGAACAAGCGTGCACTTGAGCGTGCCGTCATTCATCCCCTTGCCGATCAGCGGATTCATACCGACATGTGATGCAATTATATGATCTATCATGCCCCGCTCAAGTAGTTTGCCGATGCCTCGCGCGGTTGTACCATCTTTTGCAGGGAGCCCTCCATCATTTGCAATAACGGTGAGGTGACGCACACCTTTTTCAACCAATGCATCTATTAGAATTTCTGGTGTCCCTGTTCCCAGAAACCCGGCTACCATGATTGTTGCGCCGTCATTGATGGCGGACACTGCCTGCATGGCAGAAATAAGTTTTTTACTCAATTTTACCCATCCTTTCCTACGGTTTTCGAGATGAGGCCTAGATCATAACACCCCAGATCAGAGCTAGCAGCAACGAGCCTATTACCGGAATAATGCAGGTGGTCACACAAATATCCCAATAAGATTCTTTGTGCGTACAATTAGAAACCGCCAGTAATGTCAGAACGGCGCCGTTGTGCGGCAGCGTGTCAAGACCGCCCGAAGAAAGCGATGCAATTCTGTGCAGATATTCGGGGTTGAGCCCTATAGCCATAGCCTTTTCTAAATACTGAGGTGCCAGCGCACTGAGCGCGATGGACATACCGCCAGATGCAGAACCTGTGGCACCCGCTAATACGTTAACAGCAACCGCCTCAGAAAAAAGTATGCTGCCCGGCATATTGAGCATGATGCCCGTCAGAGCGGCAAATCCGGGAACGGCCTTAACGACAGAACCGAAGCCAACTGCACAAGAGGTATTCATTATGGCTGTCAAAGAACCGTTTGCACCTGCGCTGATGGCGGGAAGAAGAATTTTAAACTGCGAGAAATTGACGACACAGCAAACGGCGATACCGCTGAGTAGTGCCACAACAATATGCCACTTAAAGACGTTGAGCGTTACAATAACAGTGATGATGGGGAGTAAACCCGCCAGCCAGTGCCAAGAAGGAAGGATTTGGCTGCGTGCCGCTTCGACGTGTTTGGAATCTTCGACAAAGGTTTTACCCTGCCTGCGGCACTGGCGCGCGCGCCACTCAAGATAAACATAGCCGGGGACACCAATAATAATGATTGCCGCAATAGACATGGCAGGGGCTGCCATTGGGGTCGTGCCATAAAATTGCATGGGAATCAGATTCTGAATTTGAGGCGTTCCGGGAACTGCTGTCATGGTGATTCCAAACGCGCCGTACGCAATAGCGCCCGGAAGTAACGTCCTGGGAAGGTTTGCAGCGCGGTAAATGGCGTAGCCCATAGGATAAATGACAAACACGACGACAAACAAGGAGATGCCGCCGTAGGTCATCAGCAGGCAAGGCAGAACAACCGCGGCCACCGCGCGCTGTGCGCCAATAATGCTGACAAGCTTTTCGGCAAGCGAGCGGGCCGAACCGGTCAAATCCATAACCTTACCGTAAACGGCACCAAGGAAGAATGCCGGGAACCAGGTCTTGACATAGCCTGCCAAGCCCTCCATGTAATTGCCTATATATGTATCTAAAATATTCATGCCGCTAAGCAGAGCGACGAAAACAGCGCAAACAGGTGCGACCCAGACAATGGAGTGACCTTTGTACGCGAGGAACATCAGCAGAACTAGGCCGACAAAAATGCCCACCATTGATATATTCACAAAATACACCTCCGTCAATTTAGGTTGATTAACCGACTGATTAGACTGCTAGCATTGTGGCGTGTCCTAGTTCGCTGTCCATCCGCCGTCGATGGGAAGCGCAATTCCTGTAATATTGGCTGCATCGTCCGAGCACAGGAATTTTACAACCGCTGCAACTGTTTCAGGCTTGAGCATGGTCTTGATTGCAGCTTTTGTGAGCATGATATCGCTGATGACTTTTTCTTCGGGTATATTGTGATTTTTAGCCTGCGACGCAATTTGTCCTTCAACAAGCGGTGTCATGACATAAGCTGGGCAAATGGAGTTTACCGTAATGCCGTAAGGTCCGCCCTCCAGCGCCGCGGTTTTAGTCAGTCCCATTAAACCATGCTTTGCTGATACATAGGCTGATTTAAACTCCGACGCCACCAGACCATGTATAGAATTGAGATTAATAACGCGTCCCCACTCGTTCTGGCGCATGGAGGGCCAGCAGTATTTTGTGAGCAGGAAGGGGGCTGTCAACATAAGGGAAATCATAAAGTCCCACTTATCCTCAGGAAATTCTTCGACAGATGAGACGGTTTGGATACCGGCAACATTTACAAGAATATCGACTCTGCCGTATTTAGCAAGTGCATAATCGGACAAGGCCTTGCAGTCTGCACGTTTGCTCAAATTGGCAACAGAATAATCCCCGCCTACTTCCTTTGCCGCTATCTCAAGTTTTTCTTCGTTGATATCCGCCATTACAACCTTAGCACCCTCTTTAATGAGCGCGTGTGACACTGCATAGCCGATACCACTCGCAGCACCTGTTACAATTGCTATTTTGTTTTCTAACATAAAAAGCGCCTCCTCAAATTCTCGTGCCCTCCAAACGCGTAATCGCTTGAGGCATCGTAAATTTAAATATGCAATTAATATGCCAAGTGCCTATTTTTGTGCAATCATACAG
>DATMYZ010000249.1:0-7495 GCA_035560675.1 Clostridia bacterium | reverse complement strand
ATACTAAAATGCAGGAGGAATTGTAATGCTCTACGGCGAATTTGAACTGCGCGATATTCCTCTTAGCATTCCCAGATATTTTGAACAGGTCGAAGCTTTTTTGAAGCCCTTTGCCCTGACCGCCGACAGACTGATGGAGCGCTATATCGGCGTCTACCGAAACGATGAGCTGGTAGGGGGCGCCGGCTATGGCGGCGATGTCATCAAATGTGTGGCGGTTGATCCGCGCATGCGCGGCGAAGGCATTGTCAACACACTGATTTCGCAGCTGCTCTCGGAACTGATCGCCAAGGGTCTGACCAATATTTTTCTGTTCACCAAGCCCTCTAACCGGGTAATGTTTGAAGATTTGGCATTTCACACCATTATCTGCACCGACGAGGTGCTGCTGATGGAAACCGACGCCAAGGCGTACCCGCGTTATCTGCGGACGCTTGAGGTGCTACGCGCCAATGACGGCGGCGTTTGCGGCGCTATTGTGATGAATGCCAACCCGTTTACGCTAGGTCACCGCTATTTGATTGAGCAGGCCAGCGCCGCCTGTGATCGGTTGTTTGTCCTGGTCGTGGAGGAGGATCGTTCCATGTTCCCGGCCGAAGTGCGCAAAAGGTTGATTGCCCTGGGCACGGCCGACCTTAAAAACGTCACCGTCATCAGTGGCGGACGTTATGTAATTTCGGGGGCCACCTTTCCGACCTACTTTTTAAAAAGCGCCGACATTGCGACCGATGCGCACGCCCGACTGGATGCCATGCTGTTTTGTACCGGCATTGCCCCCGCGTTAGGTGTGACCGACCGCTTTGTGGGCGAAGAGCCGCTGGATATAACCACCGCCACCTATAACAAGGTGTTGGCCGGAACGTTGCCCGCCCACAACATCAAATTCCACTGCATCAAGCGCGTTGAAAAAGAAGGCGCGCCAATCAGCGCCTCACGTGTGCGCGCACTAATTAAGCAGGACAAGCTGACGGATACTGCCGCTTTGCTGCCGCCGACAACCTATCAGTTTCTTTGCTCGGACGAAGCGAAGCCCATTATTGATAAAATCAAAAATAGCGATTCTCGGCATTGAACGTCTATCGTTATGTATAAAGCAAGGGGGATCATTGTTGTGTGTCAAATCACAAAAAAGAGCTATGCCGGCTCTCTGGAATCGAGCGATGTGCTTGTGCAAATCAGCCCGAATCCGGGAAAAGGGCTTGAGATTGATTTGAAAAGTACGGTTAAACGTCAGTTTGGAAGCGCTATTCTTGCTACGGCTAACGAGGTGCTGCGCGAGTTTGAGGTTTCAGATGCGCTGATCAGCATTGACGACAAGGGTGCTTTAGACTGCACAATACGCGCCAGAGTTTCGGCCGCGGTCTGCCGCGCCGCAGAACTGACCGATTATCATTGGAGGGTGGATTAAGATGGTTGCAGAAAAAATCAAGCTGCGCCGGACAATGATGTACGTCTCGGGCAGCAACCCCGCCAATATTGCACAGGCGACTATTTACGGTGCCGACTCGCTGATGTTTGACCTTGAAGATTCTGTCTCGGTCAACGAAAAGGACGCCGCACGCTTTGTGGTTTATAATGCATTGAAAACCATCGATTTTGGCGGCACCGAAACAGTGGTGCGCATCAATGCCATCAATACCGAAACCGGCCGACAGGACTTAGAGGCGATTGTCCGCGCAAAGCCCGACGTTATCCGCTTGCCAAAGACCTCTTGCGCACAGGATGTTTGGGACGCTGAGGCACTGATTGCTAAAATCGAGCGCGAAATCGGCTTTGAAGAGGGCACCATCAAGCTGATGGCCGCACTTGAAGATCCGTCCGGCATTCTCAACTCGCGCGAAATTGCTAAAGCCTCCAAGCGCCTGATCGGCATGGCCATCGGTGCCGAGGACTTTGTCACCAGCATGAAGACCACACGTTCCCCGTTGGGCGTTGAGCTTGCCACTGCACGCGGACTTCTGCTGATGGCCTGCCGCGAAGCCGGTATCTACGCGCTGGACACCGTTTATAGTGATATTAATAACGACGAGGGTTTCCTGGAAGAAGTCAAGCTCATCAAGCAGCTCGGCTTCGACGGCAAATCCTGTATACATCCCCGCCAGGTACAGCCTGTGCATCAGGTATTCACCCCCACCGCCAAAGAAATTGACTACGCCATTCGCACTTTCGGCGCCATTAAAGAGGCTGAAGAAAAGCACTCGGGCGTTATTGCCTTGAACGGCAAGATGATTGATTTGCCGATGGTCGAGCGCGCACGGCGCGTCATCCGGCTGGCCGATGCCGCCGGAATTCTCAATGGAGGTGAGTTCGGATGCTGATTAATACCGTAAACAGAGAAATTCCCGAAGAAATTAACGGCAGAAAGCTGACCCCCTTTCAGGGCGAATTTGCTTTGCAGCCTTCAGTTGAAGCGATTATATCTCACCGCAAGCTTAAAAAGCGGACGCCCGATATGGGCAATAAGCTTCAGCCCGACTTAAAGGCAGCCATTAAGGCAGTTGGTTTAAAGGACGGCATGACCATTTCGTTTCATCACGCCTTCCGCGACGGCGACCTGACGGTACTGCCGGTGCTTGAGGCGATTCGCGCGCTTGGCATCAAGAATCTGACACTCGCGCCAAGCTCTTTGACTGACGTACACGACCCGGTTGTGGATTTCATCAAGGATAAGACCATTACCCATCTTGAAAGCAGCGGCCTTCGCGGCAAGCTGGGCAAGGCGGTATCGGAGGGTATTCTTGAAGATCCCGTCGTGCTGCGTACGCATGGCGACCGCGTCCGTGCCATTCAGGCAGGCGAGCTGAACATTGATGTTGCGTTTTTGGCGGTGGCCTCGGCTGACGACTATGGCAACGCCACCGGCTGCACCGGCAAAAATATCTGCGGCGCTCTCGGGTATGCGATGGTTGACGCCAAATACGCCGCTAACGTCGTGCTGATTACCGATAATTTGGTCTCGTATCCCTGCTGCCCCATCTCAATTGACCAAAGCGACGTTGACTGCGTCGTCGTGGTTGATCAGATTGGCGACAGCGCCCTTATCGGCAAGGGTGCGGCACGCACCACCCGCGATCCCAAGCAGCTGCTCATCGCTGAGAACACGACAAAGGTCATCGAACATTCGGGCCTGTTCGTCGAGGGCTTCTCGATGCAGACCGGCGTCGGCGCGGTGCCAATTGCCGTTACCAATTTCTTGGGCGAGCGTATGCGTGCGCAGAACATTCACGCGTCCTTCGCGCTGGGTGGAATCGGCGCGGCAATCACCCGGCTGCATCTGGAAGGCTATATTGAAAAAATCTTGGCCGTTCAGAGTTTTGATGTCGAAGCCAGCGCAGCTCTGTGCAATGATATTACTCATATTGAAACCCAGACTGGCACCTATGCCAATATTTATGGCAACGGCTGCTGCATCAATAAGCTGGATGTCTGCGTTTTAAGCGCGCTTGAGATGGATACTTCTTTTAACTGCAATATTCTGACTGGCTCAAACGGTGAGCTGCGCGGCGCGCTGGGCGGCGGCCCCGACTGCGCGGGCGCTGCCAAACTGAGCGTTATGGCCATGCCACTCATTCGCGGGCGCATTCCGAGCATTGTGGATGAGGTAAACACCATCTGCACACCCGGCACCAGCGTTGACTGCGTCGTCACCGAATACGGCGTAGCGGTCAATACCGCGCGCAACCCCGGCCTTGAAGATCGTTTGCGCAAAGTAGGCCTAAAGCTTTTCACCATGCAGGAACTCAAAGAAATGGCCGAGCGCCTGACCGGCAAGCCGGAGCCCATCAAATACAACCACGATAAGGTGGTTGCCGTGGTTGAGTACCGCGACGGCAGCATCATCGACGTGGTGTATCAGGTTCAGCCCGAATAATCTCCCCGGTTTCGGAGAGTTAAGGGAATAAAATGACAAATCGGTCAAAAGGAAGATTTGTTTTCAGGTGGACAGAAAACAAGTCAAAACAAATTAGTAGGAGGATTATCATGGCTTGGAAAAAAACTTTAGCGACTCTCTTGGCTCTGAGTACAGTCTGTGCAGTCGCCACTTCGTGCGGCGGCAGCAGTTCGACCCCAGCAGCAAGCTCGGGTGCCGCTTCCGGCGCGCCCGCATCTTCCAGCGCAGCCCCCGCTTACCCCACTAAGGCAATGGAATTTATCGCGCCCGCAGGCGCCGGCGGCGGTTGGGATACCACCATCCGTGCCGTTGCAAAAGTTCTTAAGGATACCAACCTGGTTTCTGTTGCAATGCCTGTTACCAATAAGCCCGGCGGCGGCGGCATGGTGAATCTGGCATACATGGATGAGAAAAAGGGCAGCGACTCTATCATTGCAGTCTATTCTCCCCCCCTCATTCTCAACAACCTGAACGGCACCTCCCCCCTCAACTACAAGGATAATACCACACCCTTAGCAGCTCTTATCACCGACTACGGCTGCTTCCTTGTAGGCAAAGATTCGCCCTATAAGACTCTCACCGACGTTATGGACGCCCTGAAGAAGGACATTAAGAGCGTGAAGCTCGGCGGTGCTTCTTCAGCCGGCTCGATGGATCACCTCCAGTTCCTGAAGGTTGCCGCTGCTGCCGGTGTTGAGAATCCCCAGAACATTGACTACGTCAGCTTCCAGGACGGTTCTGCGACTGCCATGCTGCTCGGCGGACACTTTGACGTTCTGACCTCCGGCGTTGCCGACAGCATCGGCCTTGTGGAGAGCGGCGACCTGCGCGTGCTGGCCATCACTGCTGACGAGCGCATCGGCACCGGTCTTCTTGCCGAGTTCCCCACCTGCAAAGAGCAGGGCATTGACGCTACCTTCTACAACTGGCGCGGCCTGTTCGGCACCGCCGGCATGCCCGAGTATGCCAAGACCTTTTGGGTTGACGCGCTGACCAAGATGGTCGAGACCCCCGAGTGGAAGGCCGAGTGCGAGAAGTATGGCTGGGATGAGAAGTTCATGAAGGGCGACGATTTCGCCAAGTTCCTTGACGAGCGCAACGAAGAATACAAGCAGCTGCTTGATTCTGTCGGCATGCTCAAGGCCTAAACGCCAACAGAAGTTTACCCGGTGCTAATGCGCCACACAGTATGGCAGGAGACGACTGTGACATGCGTCGTCTCCTCCCTGCTATATTCAAACGATGGTTAACAAATAAAACACCTCGAATTGGAGGTCACCTATGTTAATGGATTTTAATGTGATTGTCGGACTCGGTACTTTTTTGTTCGGCGTCATCTACACAGTAGCAGCCTATAATATTGACAGAGCGACCATCGGCAGCCCCATGGAGCCTCTGATATTTCCGCTGATGTTGGGCGTTGGCGTGACGATTTGTGGAATTTCTTTGATCGCATCGGCGATGAGTGAACTCAAGCGCGACCCTACAAAATTTAAAAAATTTAAGTTCGAACGCACTGCTGAGGGCAAGATTCCAAGAGATCGTATTTTGATTGCCTTAACATGTGTTGCTGCATTAGTTTATGCTGTCATTTTTGAAAAGCTTGGCTATATCATTTCGACAACGATGTTTTTGCTCTTTATGTTGATGTTGTTCCGCGGCAAGACGACATGGAAATCCAGCATTTTTATATCAGTGCTATTTTCATTAAGCGTGTATTTGCTGTTCACCAAGATGTTGACCATTCCGCTGCCAATGATGCCCGGCGGCATTTTCTAATCGGGAGGAGGAATTGTTTTGAGTGTTATTTTAAGTAATTTAGCGTTGGGCTTTTCTGTCGCCTTCCAACCGATTAACCTCATGTGGGTAACCATCGGCGGTGTTTTGGGTACCGTCATCGGCATGCTACCCGGTCTTGGACCCGCGACCGGCGTTGCCGTGCTGCTGCCCTTGACCTATGCCATGGGCCCTGAGGGTGCTTTAATCACCATGTGCGGCGTTTATTACGGCGCCATGTTTGGCGGTTCGAGAAGTTCCATTCTAATCAACACCCCTGGCGACGGCGCTGCTATTGCCGCAACGTTTGACGGCTACCCCATGGCGCAGCAAGGCAGAGCAGAATCTGCGCTGGCTATCTCCGCCATTGCCTCATTTATCGGCGGCATGATCTCGGTCGTTTTCTTCATTTTCCTGGCGGTTCCCGTGGCGCGTTTTGCGCTGAAATTTGGCCCCTCTCAGTACTTTATGCTGATGCTGGCGGCACTTTCGATGACCGCATCCATGGAAAAGGGTAACGCTGCGAAGGGCTTTGCTTCGATGTTCTTCGGCCTGATGATTTCCTGCATCGGCCAGGATACCCAGTCCGGTGTGCCGCGCTTCACCCTTGGCGAACCCCACCTGATGGGCGGCATTGATTTTCTAATTGTCATCATCGCATTCTATGCGCTGGGCGAGGTCTTTAAAAGCTTTAAAGACATTGACGAAGGCAAAAAGAAAATGCAGACCAAATTCGGGAAGATCTGGATCACCATGGATGAGTGGAAAAGATGCTGGAAGCCCATTCTGCGCAGCACGCCGCTCGGTTTTCTCATCGGCGCGCTGCCCGGCGCGGGCGGCACGATGGCCTCTCTGATGGCCTATAACAATGAGAAGCAGATCGCAAAAGATCCCGATGCTTTCGGCAAGGGCGAAATTATCGGTCTGGCAGCGCCTGAGGCCGCCAACAACGCCTCTTCTGTCGGCGCATTGATCCCGATGCTGACGCTGGGCGTTCCCGGTTCGGGCACCACAGCGGTTATGATGGGCGCGCTGCTCATGCTGGGCTTACAGCCCGGTCCGCTGCTGTTCACCAACCACCCGCAGCTGGCTTGGGGCCTGATCGCCTCAATGATCATCGGCAACGTGATTATTGCCATCGTAAACCTGCCGCTTGCCGGTGCGCTGGTTCGCCTGCTGGCCATTCCGCCCAAGATTCTTTACCCGATCATTCTGGCGTTGGCCTTCATCGGCGCTTATGCCATCTCGAACTCGGTATTCGACTTCTACCTGATGGTTATCTTCGCGATTGTCGGATTTGTTTTCGACAAGGCCAAGATTCCCACCGCGCCCATGATTCTTGCCGCTATCGTCGGCAGCACCATGGAGGTCTCGTTCCGTCAGGCGCTGCTGCTGGCTAACGGCTCTTATTCAGTCTTTGTCAAGGGCAGCATCAATATCGTTCTGTTGGTGGTTATTATCGCCTGCATTCTTCTGCCTTTCATCCGCGATATGAAAAAGGCTAATAAGACCGCTAAGGCCGCAAAATAATCTGTTGTTTTTCTTTCTTTTTTCAGTGCAGGGGTCGGTACATCGCCGATCCCTGCACTGTATTTTATAAAAAGGCAGCCGCCGGTTTTATCCGTTGCGGCCGCCTTTTTTGCTGTCCCGGGTCAGGACAGCTGTATGTGTTTTTATCGAAATGCTGCTACTCCTCTGGTGCTCAGTATCAATGGTCAGATTTTAAACCCGCGCCACACATTGGGATGATACTGTCCGGCGTGTGACCGTATAGCGCGCAGTAATGCCGGTACGCCGCATAATTGGCCGAGGTGGTGTGTTCGCAAT
>DATMYZ010000248.1:0-5394 GCA_035560675.1 Clostridia bacterium | reverse complement strand
GCAGCGGCTATGATTATTAAAAGCTTCAGTTTTATTTAATCAGATAGGTGTCAGTTTGTATTTGCCGTCGCGTAATTTTTCAAAAGTGTCGAAAAGTTTCCGCTTTACACGCTGAACACGCCATGACGCAACAACTATTTAAGTCACTTAAACGGCGCGCCATTTTGTATTGAGGCCAAATAGCTTCAGAATTCTTCTGCCAGAATGACCATGCCGTCAATAAATTTCTTTAGACTGACCTTGCCGCTTGGCCCCTTGCCTTGAATGCACGCCATCTCAGCCCGTACCTCGCCAAATGAGAACAACCGGGAGGCATATTGAACAAACACCTCGTTGCTATAATCCTCCACCCCAAGGCTGGCCAGATGGTGCAGCCCGCGCTCGGCTGCGCGCCGTATGCGCTGTTCGGTAGATTTTGGGTTACTGCCAAGCTGCGCCGAAAGGGCGCGCATGCCAACCTGAGACACCGTTTCGTGTCGACGAAGCAGCGCCATGCACAGCTCGATGATATCCTCCGAGCCCTTTTCTCCTGCCATGCCCAGTTGGCTTAGGATGCTTTTAAGCCGCTGCCGCCAAAGCTCCTCGCGGCTGGCGGGACCGGGGCGCACACCCTGCAAACCGGTGTGCAACATATTTTGGATGCTCGATAAGGTTCGTTCCTGCTCAATTTGCTGCGCCACATTGCCAACCACACGGCGAATTTCAAACAGATTAATCGGCTTATGGATGAAAAATTCTACCCCGGCCTCATAAGCCTTGGCGACCATCTCTTTGGCGCTGACCTGCGAAATCATGATAAATCGGGTCGCGGTCTGGCGGGCCTTTAGCTCACGCACCACCTGAATGCCATCCATGCCGGGCATCAACAGGTCGACGAGTACCAGATCAGGCGCACAGGCGGCAATACGTGCCAAGTCCACATGACCATCGCCCGTTGTTCCGCAAATCTCGCCAAGCTTTTCACCTTCGATAATGTCCTCCAACACAGCCACGACCGTGGGGTCGTCTTCAACGATGTAAATCCGCATAATTCTCCTCCAGCTGTGCGCGTGGAATGCGCACCCAAAAACGGCAGCCATGCTCTTGCATCGTCTCCATTGTGACCGAGCCGTTCAGTTCTTCGGTAAGCGATTTAACCGCGGTCAGCCCCACGCCCCGGTTGATGTCGCCCGTTATAGGGTTAAACTTGGTGGAATAACCGATATCAAAAATTTTATCCTTCATGCGCCGCGGTACCCCCGGCCCGTCATCCTCTACCCGAAAGACGATATTGTTTTCCTCTAGAAATTCTTCTACCCTGATGGTTCCGTCAGAATCCTCGTGTTCCAGCGCTTCAATGGCGTTCGTAACCAGATTGCGCAAAATAGACATAAGCCTGTGGTGCTCACGAGTTACAAAATCGTGCTCCACATGAATGAGCACGCAGATGCTTAGCGGCTTTTGGCGGTCAAAGGTTTTACGGGCGGATTCTTTTAAAATATTCATCAAATCCGAAATGTGCATGACCTCGCGGTCGTAGGCGGCTTCCACTTCCTCTTCAATGCCTCTTAAGATGCGCAGATGTCCTTTTTTTACTTCGTGCACGTCTCGTGCAATGGTCAGCGCCAGCTGTCGATTCTGCCCTGGTTGAGTTTGAGCACCATCGGCCAGTCCCTCATAAAGTTCATAAGCTTTGCCCATGACACGTTCAATATCCCCGGCTGTTTTCTTTAGAAAATAAAGCTCGTCCTTAAGCTGCGCCGTCATCAGGAACAACCGCTGATAGCGCCGCTCGCGTTCTTCCAGCAGCAGGAGTCGGCGGTAATAATCCAGCCACCAGAGCAGGCCGGACGCGCACACCGACCGAACCAGCGCCACCATTGCGAGCATTAGATAAAACTTCGGGGGCTGCACCTCATAATGCAGTCCTGACGACAGCCCGAGCTCCACCATATTTGAAAGCATGTCCGCCGCAAAGCTACCAAATAAAAAGCGCGATAGCGCCACTTTGCCTCGTCGACTGACCAACAGA
The DNA here is from genome assembly GCA_035560675.1 of Clostridia bacterium. Lineage (GTDB taxonomy): Bacteria > Bacillota > Clostridia > Oscillospirales > Ruminococcaceae > Yanshouia. The sequence continues at coordinate 3,383 of DATMYZ010000248.1, read as the reverse complement.
AATAGCAGCATGTCATAACAAAGGTAAAACAGCGCGCCAGGCAAGGCTGTTCGTGCGGTTGCAGCCAGATTCTGGCCAACGATCCACCCCACAAAAACGCGGGATAGCCAGACAATACCCGCTGTGACGGCACCTGCCACAGGTGCCGGTATCATACGCTCTGGCAACAGCTTAATCAGCAACACTGGGTATAATATCACCGCACCCGAAAAACGAAAATCGCCCGCACCGGGCAAAAAATAGAGCTGAGAAGTCAGTGCAACCGCCACGCCGGTCAGCAAAACACGAACAAGCGGGCTATTAAGCGCCGCTTTGCTTCGCCCAAAGATTCGGTTTTGCCACTGCGTCACATGCGTTCACTTCCTGAATGATTTTTTACATTTTATATCATAGCGTCTTTTTTTTCGTGCGTCAAACTTCTTTTTTGGCACTGAGCCCTCCGCTTTTAGAGATAAATAGCCCCATATATTATGCCCTTAAAAATTGCCTTTGCCAGTGAATAATAAAATAAACGCGCCTTCTCGCTGTTATGAACGCGCAGCTTAGATTCTTCGTTTCCTCGTATAGCCAAGCAGGTGCGGTTTAACGACTCACTTTACCTGCGCGCTTTCATTGTGGTATAATAACCGCCAGACGACTATTATAGGATATTGATGCTCGTTAGCTCGCCACTTAACGCTGCAACTGCCTTTTGATGGGCAATGATGCCACCCATGCGCACGCCGTGCTTGTGGTATTATATCCGCTTTGACAATAACCGAAATCGCATTGCTCTGCCGTTGCGGCAGGCGACATTATTTTTAAGGAGACCATATGAGTATTTTAAATGTCAGCCACGTCAGCCACGGCTTTGGTGCGCGGCAGATTCTTAAAGACGCATCGTTTCGCCTGCTCAAGGGGGAGCACATTGGGCTAGTGGGTGCCAACGGTGAGGGTAAAACCACCTTTCTGGACATTATCACCGGCAAGCGCTTGCCGGACGAGGGCGAAGTCTCATGGTGCAACCACATCACAACCGGTTATCTGGATCAGTACAGCAGTCTCGAAAAGGGAAAAACGATCCGAGATATTCTCCGCTCGGCTTTTGCGCGTATGTACACGCTGGAACAGGATATGCTGGCGTTGTACGACAAAATGGGGGATTGTTCCGCTGAGGATATGGATGCCCTGATGACCGAGGTGGGCGAAATTCAGGAGATTTTAGATCATAGCGGATTCTATACACTGGACACCAAGATTGAGGAATACGCAAACGGCCTCGGGTTGGGCGAAATTGGCCTTGAACGGGATGTTTCAGAACTTTCGGGCGGTCAGCGCGCCAAAATTCTGCTCACCAAATTGCTTCTGGAAAACCCCATGATTTTGATTTTGGACGAGCCCACCAACTTTCTGGATGAAAACCATATCGCGTGGCTCAAGCGTTTTTTGCAAAATTATGACAATGCCTTCATCCTTGTTTCACATGATATTCCGTTTTTAAACGATGTGGTCAACGTCATCTACCATGTTGAAAACGCAACGTTGACCCGCTTTAGTGGCAACTATGAGCAGTTTATGACGCTCTACGAGGTTAAGAAGCGACAGCTTGAGCAGGCCTATGAAAAGCAACAGAAAGAGATTGCCCAGCTGGAAGACTTTGTTGCCCGTAACAAGGCCCGCGTTGCCACCTCCAACATGGCCAAGAGCCGCCAGAAAAAGCTTGATAAGATGGATATTATTGAGCTGGGAAAAGAAAAGCTCAAGCCAACCTTTTCGTTTAGCTCCGCGCGCACGCCGGGGCGAGAGGTTATTGTGGCGAAGGGCCTTGTGCTGGGGTATGACGAACCCCTGACCCGTCCGGTGGATGTGGTGGTGGAACGCAATCAGAAGATTGCTGTCCGCGGGGTCAACGGCCTTGGGAAATCGACGCTGCTCAAGACGCTTCTGGGCTTAATTCCCCCTGTGGCAGGTACGGTGGAGCACGACCAGTTTGTCGAAACCGGCTACTTTGAACAGGAGGAAAGCCGCAGTGACTGCACTGCGCATGAAGAAATCTGGAAAGAGTTCCCTGGCATGACGAACGGCGAGGTGCGCGGAGCGTTGGCCAAGTGTGGGCTGACAGCTGATCACATCACCACCCAGATGCGTGTGCTTTCCGGAGGCGAGAATGCCAAGGCACGCCTTTGCAAACTGATGCTGCGCCCGATGAACCTGCTGGTGCTTGACGAGCCAACCAACCATCTGGATGTTGATGCCAAGGAGGCACTCAGAGAAGCGATTCGCGCCTATAGGGGTACCGTGTTGCTGGTCAGCCATGAGCCGGAGTTTTATACCGACCTTGTCTCAGCTGTCTGGAATGTAGAGGATTGGACGACCAAGCTTGTGTAAAATGCAAACGCAGAACGTAGCACTAAAACGAATAAAAACATACCTCCGTTCGCAGAATCACGCTGCGGACGGAGGCTTTTATGCGCCGTAAAAATCTTGGGCATAACGGCTGAGGGGCGCGGTATCTGGTGCCTATTGACTATCGGGTCAGCAACCGCATAAATGCTTGCATCGTACGCGGAGACGTATGGCCCTCTGCCTCAAGTGTGATCAGTTCGGCGTTGGGGATGCGCGCCGCTGTCGCTTTTGCCGCAGCGTAAGGCACCACCTGATCATCAGTGCCGTGCAAAAGGATAACCGGGCGTCGAATGTCCTTCACATCAAAGCCCCAGGGCAGTGTTTGCAGAATGGATTCCTGCCCAATATTCAGCAGGTCGCCGCCCATCGCGTCCAGAAAATTTCGACTTCTTTTTATTTCTTCAGTAAAAAACGGAATATAGGCATTATAGAGCCATTGACCTGCTTTTTCCCGCGTGGCTTTTTGCAACTTTTGGTAAAAAGCAATATCCTGCTGCGGGTAGCAGCTTAGAATCTCAGGTTCATAAACGGCCGATACGCCGCTGTTGATATAAACTGTTTTGACGCGATTGGGATAGAGCGCCGCGAAGCTGTAGGCATATGGTGCGCCGGCAGATATGCCTGCCACATCAAAAAAATCCAGATGCAGAGCATCTAAAAAGGTATTCAGCTGTTTTGCCCAATCTGATACGACGGTCATCTGAAAGTAATCCGATTCGCCGTAGCCGGGGCGGGCCGGATAGATCATCCTGAGCGGAATGCCTTTCAATTTGTCCGCCAGCATTTCATCTGCAACACTACCGACCAGACCGTGCATGACCAGCACAGCCTTAGCGTTGGGGTTGCCATTGCCATATTCCATATAGGACATTGTTCGGCCATTGGGCAGCGTAAATGCTAATGTGCGCATAATAACCTCCTGTAACATGGGTATTTGAATAAGTCGTTGGTTAGAAATAACTAACCATATTATAACGAAACGCCGCGGCCTATGCAAC
>DATMYZ010000247.1:0-2367 GCA_035560675.1 Clostridia bacterium | reverse complement strand
ATATGCAAACACAGCTTGGATTAATCCAACAACTGCATGGCGAATCCCCTATTCCGTTTGCGGTAGCAGACAAGCAATTTTCTATTTTATGGGCGAATGATTGCGCGCTCAGACACTACCCCGCATTGTCCGTTCCAGGGGGACTTTCCCTGCTAATTTCTTCACCCCAGCTCCAAGTCATACAAAAAACTGTTAGCGAAGATCCGCGCGCTTTTTCGGTTCCGCTTGCCGCCATGGAATATTTTGCGGCGTCATTTTCCCCCATTGAAAACGGCTTTCTAATCTCCTTCGGCTTTGCCGACGCTCAGGATGCCCCCATGCTTCCCCAGAGCATCGATTATTTGGCCTCCGCTATTTCGGGCAGACTGCGCGCCCCCCTTTCTAATATTTTTGCCGGTATTTCTACCATTGCGCGCATGCCCGATATTCAGAATAACGAGCGGCTTTGTGAGCTGACGCAACAACTAAACCTAAACAGCTACCACATGCTGCGCTTTACCATTGATTTTACGGCGCACTTACGTTTTTTGCTTGGCAGTGAGCCCTTTTCTCCTGTTTTGCTTGATTTGTCCGAATTTTTTAAGCGTCTGGGGCAAGCCGCGGGCGTTCTGACTGATTCGGTGGGCATCGCACTTTCGTTAGATGTGCCTGAAGTGCCGGTTTATATCATGTCTGACGATGCGTTGCTAAATCATGCCCTGCTGCATATACTCTCAAACTGCTGCCGCTTTACCAAACCAGATAATGCCATTTCAATGGCACTGACTGCCGATGCTTCCCGCGCGCATATTACAATAAGAGATTGCGGCCTTGGCATTCCGCAAAACCTTCTGGATAAGGTTTGTGAACCTTTCTTTTCTTACGACCACGAAGGTATGCCTATGGCGGGCAGCGGGCTGGGGTTGTCAGTAGCGCGCCAGATTATTGCCCAGCACGGCGGCACCTTTGCCATTGCATCAAAGGAGGATGAGGGCACCACGGTGGCCATTAGCCTGCCGCTGGCGCCCGAAGATGATACGACCCTCGTCTTAAAAAGCCCGCCGCCTGTTGCAGATATGCTGCGCGACCGTTTTTCGCTGCTGCACATCATCCTTTCTGACAGTTGCGACGCGCCTAAGCCATAAACGGCGGCGCATTTTTTACAACCTGCGGTTCGCATCGTCCGTATTAGGCTATTGCTCCAAAAGGCTTGCCATCTGCTCAATGCGGGTGGCAAGCTCTTTTCATTGGCGACCAGCGTAATACGCATGCCTGACATATAGATATTGTATTATAATGACTGAACCAACTGGTACTCAGCTTTATCATCCGGTCTGTACTAACCTTGGTATTTTTCTTGCAACTTTGCATTCTGCGCGCTATGATGAGGGGTATACAAACCACCTGAGCGCCAGCGAAGGAGATGCCCCATGAACCGTTTTTTACGCGAAAATCTAACCAAATGCCGTCTTTGCCCTCGTGATTGCGGAGTTGACCGCACTGCCCGTTTGGGCTCCTGCAAGGCCGGGGCTGAGGTCAAAATTGCCCGTGCAGCGCTGCACTTCTGGGAAGAACCCAGTATTTCAGGAGCGAACGGTTCTGGGACCGTTTTCTTTTCGCATTGCACGCTCGGTTGTGTATTCTGCCAGAACCGTGAGATCAGCCACGGCGGAAAAGGGCAGACAGTCTCTGTCGCCCGTCTAGCCGAAATTTTTCTTGAATTGCAGGAGCAGGGCGCACACAACATCAACCTCGTCACCCCTACGCACTACGCCGTTCAGATTATTGAGGCGCTGACGTTGGCGCGGCAAAACGGGCTTATGTTGCCTGTCGTCTATAACTGTGGTGGCTATGAAAAAGTTGAAACCATTCAGTTGCTGGCACCCTACGTAGATATCTGGCTGCCGGATTTTAAATATGCGCAGGCCCGCCTAGGCACAAAATATTCCGCCGCGCCGAATTATCCAGATGTGGCGCTCGCAGCTATTGTCGAAATGCTGATATGCGCAGGCCCGCCCATACTGGATAACGATGGACTGCTGCGCCGCGGCGTATTGGTGCGGCATCTTCTGCTGCCGGGGCAGTTGGCCGATTCGATACAGGCGGTCACTCTGCTGTATGATCACTTTGGCGATAACATTATGTTGAGCCTGATGAGCCAGTACACTCCGCCCGAAAGCCCCGGTGAGGATTTTAGCACACGCTGTCCCGAACTAACCCGCCGGATTAATCCGCGCCATTACGAGGCGCTGGTCGATTACGCTGCCGGACTTGGCATTTCACGCTGCTACATTCAAGATAACGCTGCCGCCGATAGCGAATTCATTCCCGCGTTTGATCTCAGTGGGGTTAGCGCACCCCGCGGTTGAAAAAAGACGTTTATTAAGG
>DATMYZ010000246.1:0-3843 GCA_035560675.1 Clostridia bacterium | reverse complement strand
GGTCACACAAAGTCAATTATAAATGACGGTTCTATGAAAGGAGCTTACAATATGATCAGAAAAATTATTCGTATAGACGAAGATAAATGCAACGGTTGCGCCGCCTGCGCCGCAGCCTGCCATGAGGGCGCCATTACCATGGTTAACGGTAAGGCCAAGCTAATGCACGACCACTACTGCGACGGGCTCGGCGACTGTCTGCCGGTCTGCCCTACCGGTGCCATCACCTTTGAAGAGCGCGAGGCCGCCGCCTATGATGAAATTGCCGTCAAAGCCCACTTGGCGCACAAAAATACAGTCGGAGGATGTGCCACCGGCGGGTGCCCTGGCTCTCGCGCTCACGCTATTACACGCGCATCTGCACCTGCGCTCCCCACGGAAGAAATATTCTCCCAGCTACAACAATGGCCTGTTCAGATTAAGCTGGCCGCGGTTAACGCCCCGTTTTTTGATGGTGCAAACCTGTTGGTTGCCGCAGATTGCACCGCCTACGCTTATGGGGATTTTCACAGCCGCTTTATGCGCAACCGTGTTACGCTGATCGGATGCCCCAAGCTTGACGAGGGTGACTACGCCCAAAAGCTCGCCGAAATCATTCGCACCAACGACATCAAAAGTGTCACCGTCGTGCGGATGGAGGTACCCTGCTGCTGCGGCATTGAAAACGCGGTTAAACGCGCTTTGCAAGACAGCGGAAAGTTTATTCCCTGGCAGGTGGTCACTATTTCGACCGATGGCAGAATATTGGATTAAACCGCGCAAAACATAATCAGGTATGCTAAAGCTTACGCAGCAAGACAGCGCGGACGCTTGCGCAAAAGATTTCAAGAAACAGCCAATAAACCCCCGGCGCGCCCATGCTGAGAATATGGTCTCGCCAACATCACAAGGAGGGAAAAAATGAACACAAAAATGTTTTGTTTCCAGTGCGAACAGACAGCGGGATGTAGCGGCTGCACCGGCAATGCGGGTGTATGCGGCAAAAAATCCGATACCGCCAACCTTCAGGACGATCTGACCGGCGCGCTTATCGGGCTGGCTCGCGCGGTGGGCAGCAGCAAGTCGGCGCACAGCACCGATCAAATTATGCTGGAAGGGCTGTTCACCACGATCACCAATGTCAACTTCAACGATGAGACAATTTCCGGACTCATTGAAAAGATTCACGCTGCAAAGGCACAATATGCGTCAGGCTGCGTGGGCTGTCCTTCAGCCTGTGCTAAAACCAGCGATTATGATATGCGCATCCTTTGGGATGACAACGAGGATATCCGTTCGCTAAAATCGCTGATTCTGTTCGGGCTGCGCGGCATGGCTGCCTATGCCTACCACGCCTTTGTTCTCGGCTATGAGGATGAAGAGGTCAGCAGCTTCTTCTACGAAGGGATGGCCGCCATCGGCGAGGACTGGGACGTTCAGACGCTTCTGCCCCTCGTCTTAAAGGTCGGCGAGGTCAACCTCAAATGCATGGCGCTGCTCGATACTGCCAACACTGGCTCTTATGGCACCCCCGTCCCCACAACGGTGCCTATGACCGTCGAAAAAGGCCCGTTCATCGTTATCTCGGGTCACGACCTGCACGACCTCAAACAGCTTTTGGATCAGACCCAGGACAAGGGCATCAATATTTATACCCACGGCGAGATGCTGCCCGCGCACGGATATCCCAAATTGAAGAAGTACCGGCATCTGAAAGGTAATTTCGGTACGGCGTGGCAGAGCCAGCAGAAGGAGTTTGAAGGCATTCCCGCACCGATTCTCTTCACCACCAACTGCCTGATGCCGCCCAAGCCCAGCTATAAGGATCGGGTGTTCACGACGGCGGTGGTCTCTTACCCCGAATTGGTGCACATTGACGAAAACAAGGACTTTACCCCCGTCATCGAAAAGGCACTGGAGCTGGGCGGCTATCAGCAGGACACCGAATTTACAGGTATTAACGGCGGCAAAACCCTCATGACCGGCTTTGGTCATGGCACAGTGCTTTCGGTCGCTGATAAAGTCATCGACGCGGTAAAATCCGGAGCGATACGCCACTTCTTCTTAGTGGGCGGCTGCGATGGTGCCAAGCCTGGTAGAAACTACTACACTGAGTTTGTCAAAAAGGCCCCCGCCGACACCATCATCCTGACCCTCGCCTGCGGAAAATATCGCTTTAACGATCTCGATCTCGGCTCTATCGGCGGCCTGCCCCGTTTAATGGATATGGGTCAGTGCAACGACGCTTACAGCGCTATCAAGGTAGCTATTGCGCTCTCTGAAGCGTTCGGATGCGGCGTAAATGACCTGCCGCTCTCGCTGGTACTCTCATGGTACGAGCAAAAGGCGGTGTGCATCCTGCTAACACTATTGCACTTGGGAATAAGAAATATTCTTCTTGGACCGACGTTGCCCGCCTTTGTGTCACGTAACGTGCTCAACGTGCTGGTTGAGAACTACGGTATCGCACCAATCACCACCCCCGACGAAGATCTGAAAAAAATTCTGGATTAAATTACTCGTCCTCTCATTTGAAAAGCGCATGAGGTAAAAGGTTACCCCACTATTTGATCAGACAAAAAATGGCCGCGGCCTGACCGTCTTAAACGGGTCTGGCCGCGGCCGTCTCGTATCCGGCAATATAAATGATTCTCAGTTAGGCCCTTAAAACGTCCTTCAGAGCGCTATCCGGCAATCTGCACGAGCAGTTTAACAGTACTATAAGGGAGCTTAATGCTCGCATAAATTGCTAACCGAAAAACACATATCGATTGCGTCCCGTGTTCTTGGCGTTATACAACGCAATATCTGCCTTATGGTACAGGTTATCAAACGTGTCTTGATTTTCCAGCGCAACAATCAGTCCCACAGAGCAGTGCAGCGGCATCTCCTTGTCGCATCCAAGCTGTGTCACGCCGGCCAGCAGCCGCTCCAACACCGCTGTCGCAACCATCTCGTTGCCAATATCGGTCAGTAGAAAAATATACTCGTCGCCGCCTAAGCGTCCGACAATATCGGTGTCGCGCAGCGTTTTTTGCATGATGGCAGCCACATCGACAATCACCTGATCACCTGCCTGATGCCCAAAGGTGTCGTTAATCGCTTTAAAATGATCCAAATCCAGAATGCCGAGCGCTGGGCGGCACCCCATCTCCCGGCACTTTTTAAGCTGTAAAACAGCCAGCTCAATAAATGCGCTGCGGTTATAAAGCCCTGTCAGCGGATCTTTCTGCACTCTCACGCGCAGCTCGTGCTGCGCCTTTTGGTACGACACCAAGACGGCGTCGCGCCTGCGGTCGCTGATCATACCGCCAATAATACGATAATTGACATAAAAATGTGCCATTAACGAAATGCTATAAAAACACAGGCAGTTAAAAATATCGTGCGACGCGATCAGCGGCAGCTTAGTTCGATGCGACACGACGCAGTATATGCAGCTAACCGCCAGCGTATAAAGCGGCATGCGCAAGAAATTATCTATAAAAAAAATGGGCAGAATGACAAGCAGCAGATTAAAAACAGATGATGTCTGATCGTGATACGGCATCGCCAGTGCGATTCCAAACCCATATAGTATCGTCATCAGCAAATAGGCGCCAAACATGCTGTTCGTTTTTAATCGGCGAGAGCCATTAAATATCAGTGCCATCCCCACCAACAGCAACCCTGCCACAAAATAAATTTTTCGGTACGCAAAAAGAAATGGCAATATAAATGACGCTACCGACAGCAACGACATAACAAAAATCGCCATTTTAGTGATATGCCCGAGCGTCTCGCCGTTAGCCAAGGTAATAGCCTTTTTGCAAATAATATAGTCGGCATGGGAGTGCCCATAGTATTTAAGTAATCGCATAAAAT
>DATMYZ010000245.1:0-5580 GCA_035560675.1 Clostridia bacterium | reverse complement strand
GTATTAAACTTGTTTGCCTCTTCTTCGCAGGTTCTCATAGCCAAAATTGTTTGCGCAATCAGCTCGTCAAGATCCCAACCAAGCAGCTCGGCACCCTTCTCGATAACCTCGCGAGAACATCCCGCTGCAAATGCAGGCGTTTTAAATTTCTTTTTAACAGATTTCAGTTCCATATCCTGCACACTTTTGGAGGGGCGCATCAGAGCGACAGCACCAATCAGGCCGGTGAGCTCGTCAGTGGCATAAAGTACTTTTTCCATATCGCTTACAGGCTCAATATCCACAGCGCGCGGCCAGCCGTGGCTTGCGGTGGCGCGGATAATAACTTCTTCGACACCGGCTTCTTTCATCAGCTGCTGTTGTTTTACACAATGCACATCAGGAAATTGCTCAAAATCTAAATCGTGTAGCAGACCGACTATAGCCCAGAGCTCCGCCTCTTCGGCATGTCCGAGATGGGCGGCAAAGTAGCGCATAACCCCCTCCAGTGTCACGGCGTGCTTCAAATGAAAGGGCTCTTTGTTATAATGTGTTAAAAGATTCCAGGCTTGTTCACGCGTCATAGAAAATCAGGCTCCTTTTTATAGTGACGATAATTTTATTTTAGACCTCATGCAGCATAAAGTCAAACCGTTTTATTGACAAAAGAGCCTAAAATGCTCATACTGAAAGCGATAAAAGACAGTGGCGTGCTGCAGAAATGAGGAAAAGCAATGGCTAAAATTGCTGAAAGCATAATTGATCTAATTGGGAAAACGCCAATGCTCAGGCTGTCGGCTTTTGAGAAACAGCATGGCGTGGATGCCAAGATCGTGGCCAAGCTTGAAAGCTTTAATCCGGGCGGAAGTGCAAAAGACCGCATCGGCGCTGCGATGATTGCCGACGCTGAACGCAGGGGACTGTTAGGGCCGGGCTCGGTCATTATTGAGCCGACAAGTGGCAACACCGGTATAGGGCTAGCTCTGGTGGCGGCCGTCAAGGGCTACCGGGTGATTTTGACCATGCCCGAAACAATGAGCGTCGAGCGTCGGAGGCTGTTGGGGGCATATGGTGCCGAGATTATTCTGACGGAAGGCATCAAGGGCATGGTTGGCGCAGTCGAAAAGGCAAAGGCGCTTGCTGAGCAGTTGCCCAATAGCTTTATACCCAGCCAGTTTGAAAATTCGGTTAATGCACAGGCGCATTTTGAAACAACCGGCCCTGAAATCTGGGCGGATACCGATGGAAAAGCGGCGGTTTTTATTGCCACCTTTGGCACGGGTGGCACCCTGAGCGGCGCTGGCCGATACTTAAAAGAACAAAACCCCAGTATATGGGTTGTTGGCGTAGAGCCCGCAGCCTCTCCGTTGGTGAGCCAGGGCTACGCTGGCCCACACCAGATTCAAGGCATTGGCGCTAATTTTGTGCCACAAGTACTTGACGGAAGCGTTTATGACGAGGTGCTCGCGGTAACTGATGCCGCGGCCTTTGCCGCAGCAAAAGCTGTTGCGCGTACCGAAGGACTGTTGGTGGGCATTTCAAGCGGCGCCGCGCTGGCCGCGGCACTGGCGGTGGCGGCACGCCCCGAGTACCGGAAAAAAATGATAACGGTGGTCCTGCCCGATACTGGTGAGCGCTATCTTTCTACCGAAGTGTTTCGATGAGTCCGGCTTTACCGGTTTAGCTTTGCGCCTTAAAGGCGTTCAAAATAATTGTCATGTCGACACCTGCAGATCTTTGGATTCGCAGGTGTTTTTGCTTGCAAAAAACAAACACTAAAAGGGGATTGTTTTTTGTGGATTAAAATGCTATACTATTGCCGTACACCCATAGGGGGTGGGGGAGGTTATCATGAAACAAACTTTTAATGTGACGGGCATGACCTGTTCGGCCTGCTCAGCTAATGTTGAGCGGTCGGTTCAAAAGCTCGATGGCGTTCAGTCGGTCAATGTCAGTCTGCTGGTTAATAAAATGACGGTGGAATACGAACCAAATATCATTGACAACTCCGCCATCGTGGCTGCGGTGACAGCGGCGGGTTATGGAGCCAGCGCTGGCGGTGGTACATCTGCCCAGGGCACGGTGCAACAGTCTGAAAAAGCGCTGATTCACCAGCAACTGGCTGAAATGAAGCAGCGCCTGATCGTATCCTTCATCTTTTTTGTGCCGCTGATGTACATTTCAATGGGGCACATGATGGGTCTGCCGCTACCGCCATGGATGGGAGGCATGCCCAACGGGATTACCTACGCCATGACACAGTTTCTACTGACGCTGCCGGTGATCTATGTCAACCGCAAGTTTTTTCAGGTGGGGTTTAAAACATTATGGCATCGCGCGCCCAATATGGATTCTCTCATTGCCATTGGCTCTACCGCAGCGGTGGTTTATGGCGTGTTTGCCATCTACCGTATGGGTTATGGCCTCGGCGTAGGTGACATGGCGTTGGTTGAGCGTTACCACATGGATCTCTATTTTGAGTCTGCCGTTACCATTTTGACGCTGATTACACTTGGCAAATTTTTAGAGACGCGCTCAAAGGGTAAGACCAGCGAAGCGATTGCCAAACTGATTGACCTTGCGCCCAAGACCGCCACCGTTTTGAAGAATGGCGTGGAGCGGGAGGTGCCCGTCGTGGAGGTACAGAAGGGTGACATTGTTGTGGTGCGCCCCGGTCAGAGTATCGCAGTGGATGGGGTTATTGTCGAGGGTTCGTCAGCGGTGGATCAGTCGGCACTCACTGGCGAAAGCATTCCCGTCGAAAAGGCGGTAGGTGATAGCGTTATTGCCGCCACCATCAACAAAACGGGATATTTTAAATTTGAAGCGCAAAAGGTCGGGGACGACACCACACTTGCGCAAATCATCCGTCTTGTAGAAGAGGCGGGCAGTTCAAAAGCGCCCATTGCCAAGCTAGCTGATAAGATCAGCGGCATTTTTGTACCCGTCGTCATTGCTGTCGCGCTTATCGCCACAGCGGTATGGCTAGCCACGGGACAGAGCTTTGAGTTCGCGCTCTCCATCGGTATTGCAGTGCTGGTCATCTCTTGCCCCTGCGCATTGGGATTAGCAACGCCGGTTGCCATTATGGTTGCCACCGGTAAGGGCGCACAGTACGGCATTCTGATTAAGTCGGCCGAGGCGCTGGAAATGGCGCACAGCGTGCACACAGTCGTGCTAGACAAGACCGGTACCATCACCGAGGGGAAGCCTCGTGTGACTGACGTGTTGCCAGCCGACGGCGTGAGCGCCGAGGGCCTGGTACAGGCTGCGGCATCGCTGGAACAGGCTTCTGAGCATCCGCTGGCTGAGGCGGTTACCGAATATGCACGACAAAAGCAAATGGTACTCTCGGTTGTTGAAAAATTCGAGGCGATTTCTGGCAAGGGCCTTTCGGCCGAGATTTCAGGCGAGGTCTACTACGCAGGCAATGCGGCGCTGATGAGGCAGAAAAATATAGATTGTGCGCCGCTGTCACAGCAGTGCGACGCGCTGGCAGAACAAGGCAAGACGCCGCTCTATTTTGCCAAAAACGGCAGGTTTCTGGGGGTTATAGCGGCAGCGGACGTCGTCAAGCCTACCAGCCGCCAGGCTATTGCGCAGCTTAAAGCGCTCGGCGTGGATGTGGTAATGCTCACTGGTGACAACCGGATAACGGCCGAGGCTATTCGCCGCAATCTGGATATTGACCGTGTGGTCGCCGACGTGCTGCCACAGGATAAGGAGCGGGAAATCCGGAAGATACAAGAGCAGGGCAAGCGGGTAGCGATGGTTGGCGACGGCATCAACGACGCGCCGGCATTAACCAGAGCTGATGTGGGCATCGCTATCGGAGCCGGTACTGACATTGCCATTGAGTCGGCCGATATCGTGCTGATGAAAAGCGATTTGCTGGATTTGGTAACAGCGTTGCGGCTGTCTCACGCGACGATACGCAACATTAAAATGAATCTGTTCTGGGCATTTTTTTATAATACAGTCGGAATTCCGCTAGCCGCAGGGTTGCTTTATCCGATGTTCGGACTGAAGCTCAACCCGATGTTTGGCGCGGCGGCGATGAGCCTAAGCTCGGTCTGTGTGGTGAGCAATGCACTGCGCCTGCGGTTCTTCAAACCGAATACTGTCGGTGCAGACGCTCAACGCCCAGACCCTTCTCAGATAGAATCTTTTGAAGCACATGATGAACAGGAGGAAAATGAAATGAAGAAGATTATTATGGTTAACGGCATGAGTTGCCAGCATTGTCAGGCATCGGTAGAAAAGGCGCTTTCGGCGGTGCAGGGGGTAGCTTCTGCTAAGGTAAACCTCGCGAAAAAGACGGCCACGGTGACACTGGAATCAGAAGTGGCGGATGACACGCTGATGAAGGCAGTGAGCGACGCAGGCTTTGAGCCGGTATCAGTCACCGAGAAAAAAGGCCTGTTTGGTGGCTGAGGAAGGGGCACATTATGCGCGCGGATAAAGAAAAGGTTTCGCGGCTGCTTAAAACGGCGCGTGGCCAGTTAGATGGCCTGTTGCGCATGGTGGAAGATGACCGCTATTGCATCGATATTTCGAATCAGCTGATGGCCACCGAAGCGATTTTGCGCCGGGCAAACCGTGAGGTAATTGCTGCGCACATGCAAGGCTGCTTGTTGGAAGCTGTTGAGCAGGGGAACGCCGCACAAAAAATCGACGAGTTAATGAAGCTGATGGATAAAATGGCAAAATAAGCTCGATAGAAAACGCGACGTTGCCTTTGGCAGCGCCGCGTTTATGATCAATTTAGTATAAAATCAGCAGTCCCCATCATCGCAATCTGCATCAGAAATCTGATCGTAGTCGTCTAAAAAGCTGTACTGTTCACCTTTTAACGTGTAGCCAATGACCGCGCCCAGCTTGATATTGTGTATGCTGCGGAAAATGTTAAGCGGCACCTGAGAATTGCCCTTTTCAAGTCGGGAAATCAATGCTTTGATCTCGGCACGCTTCGAGGTTGAGTTCTCGCTGGTGGTAGAACATTCGGTAAAGCGGCAGGCACAATGCAAAAATTCCAGTTTGTTATAGTTTTTCCAGCGGATAATTTCAGATTCACGCACCAGATAAAGCGGGCGGATCAGCTCCATGCCTTCAAAATTATCGCTGCGCAGCTTGGGCATCATTGTGCGCACCTGAGAACCGTAGATCATACTGATAAGCACGGTTTCAATCATATCGTCAAAGTGATGCCCCAGCGCAATTTTATTGCAGCCCAGCGCCTTGGCCTGTGCATAAAGATTGCCGCGGCGCATGCGCGAACATAGATAGCAGGGGTTTTTTGGCTGGCTAAAAACAAAATCATAGATATTGGTATCAAATATGGTAATAGGAATATTCAGCAGCTTAGCATTATCCTCAATCATCTTTCGGTTTTCGGGCAGATAGCCCGGGTCCATCACCATAAACTTCACCTCAAAGGGGAAGTCGCTGACCTTGTGCAGTTGTTGCATCAGCTTGGCCAGCAGCATTGAATCTTTGCCGCCGGATATGCACACGGCAACGCGGTCGCCCGGAGAAAGCAGCTTATATTCTTTTATGGCACCTACAAATTTGCTCCAGATCGTTTTGCTGAACTTTTTGTGC
>DATMYZ010000244.1:0-4748 GCA_035560675.1 Clostridia bacterium | reverse complement strand
GCCAAAGGAGATGCAAAAGCACAAGCCTTCACATCTCCCGCAGCAAAGCAACCCGGAATTTAACCCAGCAGCCTCTCTGTTAAATTGTATAAAGCGCCGGACGTCTGTCTTTATAAGCAGGAAGCTTTTTGCGCACCGTCGCCACGCGCTCGAGATCAATATCGCAGGCGATTAGTGAAACACACTCGCCGCCGCAGGCCACCGGTACGCCCATCGGGTCCACGACAACGCTTTCGCCGATGCAATTTTGCCCAATCTGGTCACAGGCCACCATATAAACGGTGTTTTCAATGGCACGGGCCGTAATCAGCGTTTTGAAGTGGTGGCTCTTGAGGTCGCCACGAATCCACGCAGTGGGCATGATGATGATATCTGCGCCCTTGGATGCCTGATAGCGCGCCACCTCGGGGAAACGCACCTCATAGCAGACAAACAGGCCGATTTTGCCAAACGGTGTTTCGACCGGCTCAAAGAATTTATCGCCGGGTTTGATGTCGTCCGACTCTTTATAGCCAAAGGCGTCATAAAGATGCGTCTTGCGGTACGTGCTGACAATTTCACCTTCCGCGTTGAGCATGACCGTGGTGTTATAGTTGCGGTCGTCGGCGGGATCTTCGGTCTTTTCGTTCATGCCGAACACCATCCAGATGCCATGCTTTTTAGCCAGCTCACTCATGCCGGTGACAAACGAGCCGTCAAGCTTCTGCGCAGTCGAAAGACAGGTTTGGCGGTCGGTGCCAATCGGGAAGTGGCTCATAAAGACCTCGGGGAACACCAGCAGATCCGGCTTATAGGCTGCGACGGCCTTTTCGACCGCTTCCTGTGCGTTCTTGAGGTTGACGGCAGGCTCTCCGTCGGAATCCATCTGGGCCAGAACAAATTTCGCCATATTATCACTCCTTCGTTTGAAGTATACCGCTCTCTCATAAAAAAGCCTTTTAATGGGAAAGCGGCACTAAGTATACGCTTACTTGTCGTACTGCATCAGCTCGGCAATCTTACCCTTGACGCCTTCTTCTACGAGGCGGTCGAGGTTGAAGAAATCGTCGATGTAACCGCCCTCGGCGTACTTCTTTTTCCAGAGAATTTCATTTTTGTCGGCTTGCTCAGCCTTTTCAACCAGCTCGGCAAAGCGCGCGGCGGGCGCAACAATAACGCCGTCGATATCGCCATAGACAATGTCACCGGGGCAAACAACCGCGCCGCCGCAGTTGACAGGAACATTGTACTCGCCGTCAATGCCCTTAAAGGTGTTGGTAACGGAAGATCTTCCGGTGGAGAACACCGGGAAGTTCATGGCCTTGATGGCGCGGGTATCGGTATTCGGGCCGTCGATGACGACGCCAGCCATACCCAGCGACTTGGCGGACAGCGCCACAATCTCGCCGCAGCAGGCAACGCGCTTGTCGCCCATACGGTCGATGACGATGACGGAGCCCTTGGGGGCGCGCTTCATCGCATAATAAAGCATGGCGTTGTCATTGCCGGGCAGACGGATGGTGAAAGCCGGTCCGATCATCTTAATGTCCTCGCTGATGGGCTTGATCGAGGCGTCCATAAATCCGCCCTGAACGTAGTGACCAATCTGTGCGGGGTCTGTTTTTAAAGCTCTTTCAAATAAATCTTTGTAGTCCATGATTATTCTCCTAACTATATACGAAATTTATGACAGCAGCGTATTGAAGACAAAATTGGGTATCCATGTGCTCAGTGCCGGTATAAAGGTGACCAACGCGAGTGCAACACCCAGCGGAATATAGAGCGGTACAACATTTTTGATAACTCGCTCGGAGGCAACATTTGAAACTCTGGCCACCGCATAGATGCAAAGGCCGAAAGGCGGGGTCGAAAGACCAATCATCAGGTTGAGCACGATCATAACGCCGATATGCAACGGGTCAAAGCCAAGCGCAGTGGTAATCTGAAGAATGATGGGCGCCGCCAGAATCAGTGCGCTGTTGCTCTCCATGAACATGCCCATAATAATGAGCACAAAGTTGATGATCAGCAGCACGATATAGGGATGTTCCATCGCTGAGCCCAGCAGAAGCATGATCTTTGAGGGCAGCTTTTCAAGCATCAGCGCCTTGGTAAACGTCCCGCCCGCCACCAGCAGAATCATGATGGATGCGCAGGATTTGATGGTGCTCCAGACGCAGCGCCACAGTCCGGCAAAGGTGAAGCTCCTGTGCATAATGCCCAGTGCCACCATGTAAAGCACGGCCATCGAGCCGGTTTCGCCCGGGCTGAAGACGCCCATGAGCATGGTGATCAGAATCAGCACCGGTGCCAGCATAATCGGGAACGCATCCCACATCAGCTTTTTGAGAGACTGCGTTTCAGGCGGGTGCGGAATGGCCTCGTGCGTAAAGTGTGCCTTGTGGGTAAACAGCACCCAGACAAGCAGGCATCCGCTGAGCACGACGCCCGGTGCCATGCCGGCCAGCAGCGATTTTGTGCTGGACACACTGGCGATGGTTGCATACAGCACCAGCGGTATGCTAGGCGGAAAGATCGGGCCGACGGTGCTCGCGGCGATGGTCATTGCCGCGGCATAGCCTCTGTCATAGCCTTCTCCGTCCATTTCATCAATCATCATAGGGCCCAGGCCGCAGACCGCGGAGATGGCGGCACCCGACATACCTGCGAAAATAAGGTTAAGGATAATCGCAATTTTAGCCGAGTAGCCGCGCTTGCCCTTGGCGAGTGCGCGCGCAAAGCGGAAGGCCCGTTCAGTCTCGCCAAATTCGGTGACCAGTGCACCCATGAGCAGGAACATCGGCACCGCAAGCATGTTAAAGCTATACAGCGACTGATAAAAGGAATAAGTAATCGTTGAAAGCGTGGTCTGTGTGTAAATAAAGTAAACTGCCGCAGGAAGGCCCATGGCGACGACGATTGGCGCACCGACACCGAGCAGGGCCACAAATCCGATTAATAAGAGTGGAATCATGATTCGCCGCCCTCTTTTCCTTTAATGTGTTTTATCAGGTTTATTGCCGACTGAATGATCCACAGCACGACGCCGAGCAGCATGGCGTAATAGATAAACCGAATCGGGAATCCGCTGGCCTTTGCGGTCGCTTTTTTAACAGCAGGCAGCATCAGAAGTCCGCTGTAAACGATGATGGAAGCATAGAGAATCGTGAGCACGCTGCCCAGTATGTTCATTGATTTTGCAAGTTTTGGAAAAACCGAAAACAGAATTTCTACTTTGAGATGCTCGTTATTTCTTTCGACCTCGGTCAGCGCAAGAAACACCATTAAAATAATGGCAACCTGTGCAAGCTCTTCGCTCCATTTAAGCGAAATGCCAAGAAACGTACGGCAGAAAATCTGTGCGGTTATGCAAAAGCAGATGAACAGGCAGGACACGCCGGACACATTTGTAACAGCCTGAACCGCTTTGTAGTAAATCTTTTTCATAATGCATAATCCTTATTTTTTTAGCTGGTAAGGCTTTGGCTAACGCTTAATACTTAACAGCTTTGATGGTGTCGACCATATCGCCCCATTTTTCGCCGTAGATTTCATACATCTTCATGGCGGCAGTTTTGAACTCGTCTACCTTCAGGCCGTTGCTCTCGTCGATAATGGTCATACCCTTGTCGATAAGCAACTGCTTGTTTTCAGCTTCTTTGGTCTTAATCTGATCATCCATCCACAGGGATGCTTCGCGGGCGGCGTCCCAGCAGGCCTTTTGCTGATTTTCAGAGAGCTTGTCCAGAGTGTTTCTGTTCATCCACAGGCCGTGGTTGGTGGGCATATGGCTGGTTAGCATCATGTACTTCTGAATTTCGTAGAGAGAGTTCTGCACCACTACGGTGATGGGGTTTTCCTGGCCGTCGATAACGTTGGTGATCAATGCCGTGGAAACCTCGGTAAAGTTCATCGGTGTGGCGGCAGCGCCAAACTCCTCAAACAGGCTGATATAAAGTGGGCTGGGCACAACGCGAATCTTAGCACCCTTTATATCGGCAAGGCTGTAGATCGGAAAATTACAGGTAATCTGACGATAACCTGAGCAGAATGAGCCCAGCAGCACAACGTTGCTGTCTTTAAGGCTTTCGTTGATCTGTTTGAGCGGCTCGTTTTCGTAATCGAAGGTCGCCTGACGGTGTGCCTCGTTTTCATAGATATAGGGAGCGTCAAACGCACCGAGACGGGGATCGAGGTCGGCTGCCGAAGATGGAACATATTGCAGAAAATCGCAGATTCCGCTCTGGAGCGGCTCAATATCATAGGCTGTGAGCGACGCATTGGGATAAATTTCGACCTTGACTGTACCATTGGTCTTCTGATCCATAAGCTCTGCAAACTTGTTGGCCCAGATGTTAGTCGAGGTGTTCTCGGCGTTCTGGTCGCTCAGCTTCAGCACAAAGCTCTTTTCTTTTGGTGCCTCGGCACTTTGCTGGGCCGCCCCCTGAGACTGGGGAGCAGTAGAGTTGCCGGACGAGCATGCCATAAGCGTAAACAACATGCCGGTAGCGAGCATTACAGACAATACCTTTTTCATTTTGCATTCTCCTTCTTACAATGTCTTACGTGGAATTCTTCTGCCAATTATTTCATAACGCCTCAAATATTAATTGTGCGTTTTGAGCAAATAGAGTTTACCTTTCGCCAAAATTTGTGGTGTCATTTACATCTTTTCTGCGTGGCGTCATTTTTAGGCATGCTGAATTCAGTATATGGTATACCAAGACTTCGTTCATTATTTTACCTGTTCAATTCCCTTCCGTCAATAG
>DATMYZ010000243.1:0-3053 GCA_035560675.1 Clostridia bacterium | reverse complement strand
GAATAGGATATCAATCATGTGGTTTGTTTTTGCGCTTTTAACGACTCTTTCCTGGGCTTGCGCCGATCTATTTTATAAAAGGGTCGCTGCGCCCCAAGACCGGTTTAGCCACATCAAAACAGTTATTATGGTTGGCCCTGTCATGGGCTTGCAGGGGGGGTTCTATATGTTGATAACCCAACCTTCCTTTTCTCCGCATTATCTCGTGGTTTATGCCCCAGTCTCTCTTTTATACATTCTCTCAGTGGCCGTCGGATATTTTGGTCTGCGCTATACTGCGTTATCCATCGCCTCGCCAGTGCAGAATTCATCGGGCGCGATCACAGCGGTTTTGATTTATCTATTTTTTGACCACACGCTACATCAGTTCGAGGTGGCTGCTATCGCACTGATTACGGTCGGCATCGTGGCGCTTGCCGCATTGGAAATGGAGTTGAATGATGGCGCAAGCATCCCCCCTCAGAAATTAAATACCGTTTTAGCGTGGCGGCAATTATCTTTCCGATTATATATTGCATCATAGATGGCCTTGGCACCTTTGCCGACGCAATATACCTTGACGAGTTGGCACTGATTGGTGAGGGACAAGCGCTTTTAGCTTATGAATTCACCTTTTGCATCTGTGCTGTCGCAGCACGGATCTATTTAAAGCTGAAAAAGGTACCCTTTGCCTTTTCAGATGAAAAAAATCGCCCTGCTGCGGCGATCTTTGAAACTATAGAACAATTTTTTTATGTGTTTGCCATGTCGAAAAACGCTATTATCGCCGCACCGTTAATCGCGTCTTACAGCGCTTTTTCGGTGCTGCTGTCTCGACTTTTTCTAAAAGAAAGGCTTACCAAAAAGCAGTATGCCTTTATAACAGCCGTTGTGGCGGGCATTGCCCTGTTAGCCATTTCAGAAGCGATGACCTGAACTGAATTCTGGCCTTGATCTTATGGTTTTCGCCGCACAACGTTTGGCTTAGCGGCGCTAAATCACGCATAACCTTTTAATTGCGCTGAGAAAGTGTAAGGGAGAGTATATTATGATAGTCATTTTACCCGTGGAACAACAATCCCCTGACGCGCCGGTATGTCCCTCATTCGGGCGCGCCCCGCTGTTCGCCTGCGTGGACACTCAAAACGGCAATTGGCGGTACTTGGACAACCCCGCCGCTGCAAATCAGGGTGGTGCCGGCATAAAAGCCGCACAGCTTTTGGTTGACAGCGATGCGGATGCCCTGATCACCTTTCGCTGCGGCGAAAATGCCGCGCAGGTCCTGGCTGCTGCAAGCATTGTGCTTTATAAGGCACAGCCCGGCAGTATCGCCCACAACCTTCAGGCGCTTAAAGACAACCAGCTCTCTTTGCTTGAAGAAATTCACGCCGGATTCCATCACCACGGGGGTGGCGGCAAATGACGCTTTCCATCCTCAGTGGCAAGGGCGGAACGGGTAAAACACTGGTTTCAGTGAATCTGGCCTGTGCCGCCGATAAGGCTGCCTATATTGACTGCGATGTTGAAGCGCCTAACGGGCACCTGTTTTTAAAACCGCAGAACCTAAAGAGCCAGCCCATTACGGTCGCTGTACCACAGGTGGATCTATCCAAATGTACCGGCTGCCGCAAATGCGTCGACTTTTGTCATTACAATGCATTGGCACTGCTCAAGAATAGGTTGATGATTTTCAATCAAGTCTGTCACGCCTGTTCAGGCTGCATACTGCTCTGCCCGGAGACTGCGCTGACCGAGGCACAGCGGCCTATCGGCGTCATTGAATCGGGAACATCAGGCAATGTTACCACATTTACCGGGCGGTTAAATACCGGCGAAGTTTCGGGCGTACCAATCATTAAAGCGCTGATGGCACACCTGCCAGATCAGGACTTGACGGTGATAGATTGTCCTCCAGGTAGCGCCTGCTCGGTGATGGAAAGCATTCGCAGGGCAGATTTTTGCTTGCTCGTCACGGAGCCGACTCTGTTTGGCGCTCACAATCTTGCAATGGTTTATGACCTCGTGATGTTGTTCAAAAAGCCTTTTGGTGTGGTACTAAATAAATGCCTGCCCGGGGGAAACCCCTCGGCGCAATTTTGCAGAGAAAAAGGAATTGATATCCTAGCTAGAATTCCCTATGATCCGGAGTTGGGCAGGCTAAATGCTCAGGGCCTTATAGCGGTGCGTGAAAGCAGGCAATTTGGTATACTATTTGGCAATTTGCTGCGCCGGGTTAAATCGGAGGTGCCACTGTGAAGCAGCTTTTAATTTTAAGCGGTAAAGGCGGCACCGGAAAAACCACCGTCGCCGGTGCTTTTATTGATCTGGGTGGAAGCGGTACCTTTGCCGACTGCGACGTGGACGCACCAAACCTGCATCTGATTTCACCCGAATTGCCCGCTCCCATTAAAACAGCTTATTCCGGGTTCGAAAAGGCAGTTATCGACAGCAAAAAATGTACCCGTTGCGGGCTTTGTCAGTCTTATTGCAGCTTCGGCGCTATCCAGAAATTGGCCGTTTGCGAATTTGAATGCGAAGGCTGCGGCGTTTGTGCCGAAATCTGCCCGGTGCATGCCATTACCATGCAGCCCCATATTTCGGGCGATTTACAGCTTTATCAAGACAACAATCTTGTTTTTTCCACCGCCACCCTTAAAATGGGAAGCGGTGCCTCTGGAAAGCTGGTGACCGCTGTCAAGCGTCAGCTAATTGAACACGCCAAGAATGACATTGCTATTATTGACGGGTCACCGGGCATCGGCTGTCCTGTGATTGCCTCTATTAGCGGCGTGGATTTTGTCTTAATCGTCGCCGAACCAACCGTTTCCGGCCTACACGATATGAAGCGTATTATCGAGACCACGCGGCACTTTGGTGTTAATTGCGCCGTTTGTATCAATAAGTTTGATGCCAGCACCGTCATCTCAGCAGAAATAGAAGATTGTTGTAAAAGCCTGTTGGTGCCGGTTGTCGGCAAAATCCCCTATGACCCCCTTGTGGTTGAAGGAGTCAACCACTGCCGGAGCATCACCCGCTATCCAAATAGCCCAGCGTGCGGCGCAATCACCGCCATT
>DATMYZ010000242.1:0-3904 GCA_035560675.1 Clostridia bacterium | reverse complement strand
CCAGTTATCGCCAGAAATAAAAAATTCCAAAATTTTTTGACATAATTCAGCCGTTGACAAATAAACCATGTTTATTGCAATAAAAATAAAGCTTGCTGTCAAAAGCCAGCGGAAGGTTCAATTGGGCCTCCTGCTCGGGATAAAGCCTTACCAGTGTCAACCGGTTGCTGGAGAGATAGGCGACAAAGCTGATGTAATGTGCCTTGCTCATATCGTGGTCAAAGGTGACAAAGTACTGATTGTCGATTATTTCAAGCTTGGGGGCGTGCCCGCTATCGGCACGCTGTGGTAACAGAGGTTCAAGTCTGCGGCCGCAGCACGAAATATCGGCCGCACAGGTGCTGTTGATAACGCCGCCGCAGTTGGGACATACGTAGAATTTTAAACGTTTCATATTTCCTCTATCAGTGGGGTTTTCGCCGATATCGCCCGTAAGAATGCGCTCGATATTGACGCCCAGAATTACTGAGAGTTCGCCGAGCAGCGAAACATCGGGGCAGCCCAATCCGCGTTCCCATTTTGAGATAGTTTTATCGCTGATATTCATGGCGTCGGCAATCTGTTTTTGGGTTAGACCCTTTTCTTTTCTCAAATTTACTATAAGGCCGCCCACCTTACTGCAATCCATGTGGTTCACCTCCATTTTATAAGCATAGCTTTAACCAATTGGTTTTTCAATAAACGTTCCGTAGAGTTGATGAAAATAGTATAGCATAAAAATTTCATCGACAGCATAGGTGTGCTGGATGCTTATAAAACAAAAGAGACCGATTTAATAACAATCGGTCTCTTTTGCGAGAATATTCTGGTTGGGCTGGATGGATTCGGACCATCGGAATGCCAGAGTCAAAGTCTGGTGCCTTACCGCTTGGCTACAGCCCAATAAAGGGGGATATGAAAAAAAGGCGCTAAGCCTTTTTTCATATGCGTGGGGTGGATAATCGGGCTCGAACCGACGGCCTCCAGGGCCACAACCTGGCGCTCTAACCAACTGAGCTATACCCACCATGTGCTAAGATAAAAAGCTTAAAAGTGGCTTGTTCGCCGTTTCAACAGCTTAATGGTGCGCCAGAAGGGACTCGAACCCCTGGCCTACTGCTTAGAAGGCAGTTGCTCTATCCAGCTGAGCTACTGGCGCACATAGAGAAAATGGAGCGGGTGATGGGAATCGAACCCACATAGCCAGCTTGGAAGGCTGGAATTCTACCACTGAACTACACCCGCATACTGTTCGGCAGCGTCATTTATTCTACCAAATTACATCAGATTTGTCAATAGATTTTGTTCTGCGGAGCAAAAATACCTTGCTCCGCAGAGTAATCTTCGAAAACAGTGTGTTGCAATGGGGTTCAAGGCCACTTATTCGAATGGCCTTGCTTGTGCGCTTTACCACCCGTGGGCATTACCTGCATATACACTAAAGGGGCGGTGCCACGTGTTTGCCCCACGGTAGTAACACGATCGATATATAGTGCTGTGACAGGGGGTGCCGTTACTCGGCCAGCCGCAGCATTTGGCGCACGATGTGAGCCGACTGCTCAGCAGCGCGGTCTTTAAACGTATCATAGGTCATGGCAGCCTCGTCATCGGCGCTGTCTGACATGGTGCGGATGATCAAAAACGGCTTATCGTTGACAAAGGCGGCATGGGCGATGGCGGCGCCCTCCATTTCCACACAGAGCGGCGAAAGGCGCTCGACAATTTTGTCCTTGACGGGGCCGCCCTGAACAAACACGTCGCCGGTAGCGATGGGCCCGCTGTAATATGTAAACTCGCCGAGTATCCCGCAGGCCTTTTGTGCGAGTGCAAGCAGTTTTTCGTCAGAGACAAAATCCAACCGGAAAGGGTAATAGTTTTTCATCAGCGGTTCGGCGTCGTGGAAAGCGGCATTGGTCGAAAGCACCACATCCAGTACCTTGAGGCGCTTGTCCACCGCGCCTGCAATACCGACGTTGATAACGGCATCGGCCTTCATCTCTCGGATCATCAGCGATGCGCACAGTGCCGCGTTAACCTTGCCTATGCTGCAACACACCACAGCCACCTGTTGGCCCTCCAGCGTGCCGCGGTAAAAGGTGCTGCCATAGTGCTGCTCCTGTCCATCAATTCGCATTGCGTCGCACAGCAGAGCGACTTCCTCGGGTAGTGCCCCGATAATTCCCCAGATCATGGGCGAACCTCCTTTTAAGTCGATATAAGAGCAGGCCGCCCGTATTCGGCGGACAGCCCGCAACGTCAGGTCGTTTTTTTGGACTTATTCCTTGTGCCACTTGATGCCCTGTGGGGTATCCTCCAGTACAATGCCCTTCGCCTTGAGCTCATCACGGATGGCGTCGGCGGTTTTAAAGTCCTTGGCCTTTCTGGCGGCCTGGCGTTTCTCAATAAGCGCTTCAACCTCGTCGTCAAGGCTGTGCACCTTGCGGTTATATAAAAGGCCCAGCACATCGGTCAGCTCATCATAGCAAGTGGTGGCATAGGCGACCGTTTCGGCCGATTTAGGCTCGGCAAAAAAGCTGTTGCAATCGCGTACCAGCTCGAACAACACTGAAATAGCATCAGCGGTGTTTAGATCGTCGTCCATCGCGCCGATGAAGGCCTGACGGCGCGCATCCACTGATTGGCGGAAGGCTTCTTCACCCTCGACAGGGGTGGAGGCGGCATGTGCGGCGGCAAAATCGAGGTGGTCACGGCAGGTATAAAGCCGGTCAAGCGCTGCGCGGCACTGCTCGATGATGTCGTAGTTATAGTTAATGGGCGTGCGGTAATGCGCCTGTAGCATTAAAAACTTAATCGGTTCATAGCCGAATTTTTCGGCGACGTCGCGGGTGGTGAAAAAGTTGCCCAGACTCTTGCTCATCTTGCGGTTATCAACGTTTATAAAACCGTTGTGCATCCAGTAGCGGGCGTATTCGTGCCCGGAGCAGCACTCACCCTGTGCGATTTCGTTTTCATGATGGGGGAAAATCAGGTCGCTGCCGCCGCAGTGAATGTCGATGGTCTCGCCCAGATGCTTTCTGATCATGGCGGTGCACTCAATGTGCCAGCCGGGGCGACCCTGACCCCAGGGGGACTCCCAGAATGGCTCGCCGGGCTTGGCAGCCTTCCAGAGGGCGAAATCCAACGGGTCTTCCTTGTGCTCTGAGACATCGACGCGGCTGCCCGATTCAAGGTCTTCTATCGGCATGTGCGACAGCTTGCCGTACTCGTTAAACTTGCGACTGCGGAAATACACACTGCCCTGTGAGGCGTAGGCGAAGCCCTTTTCCTCCAGCGTTTTAATAACGTCAATGATTTCATCCACAGTCTCGGTCGCCTTGGGGTGTACCGTGGCAGGGCGCACACCTAAGCCCACGGCGTCGGTCATATATTCCTTGATGTAGGTCGCGGCAATATCGGGCACGGTGGTGCCTTCGTCCTTGGCGCGGTTGATCAGCTTATCGTCAATGTCAGTGAAATTCTGCACGAATTTCACCTCATAGCCGCGGTATTCAAAATAGCGGCGCAACGTGTCAAAAACGCAGATAGGGCGCGCATTGCCAATGTGGATAAAATTATAGACAGTGGGGCCGCAGGCATAAATTTTCACTTTACCTGGCTCCAAAGGCACAAACTCTTCTTTTTGCCGCGTAAGGGTATTATAAATTTTCAAAGAGACCACTCCTTTTGTTAGATTATTGTATCAAAAAGCCGTCTTCATGCAACTGCACGAAGACGGCTTGATTACCGCTGTTCCACTTCGGGGAAGACTGCCGCCCTTAACGCAGGCAATACGCAGACAAGATAATAACGCCGAAAGCGGCGCGTTCTTTTGCTGTGCTGGCGGGTGCACGGTTTTCTGCCTTTAACCGCTGCGGCTTTCAGCCGATGACCGCAGCTCTCTGAGGCGAAAGATGTGAGAAAACCC
>DATMYZ010000241.1:0-2438 GCA_035560675.1 Clostridia bacterium | reverse complement strand
GAGACAGTTATAACGCAACGTGCTTTCATACGTTTTATGTATATAGTCCGTTCGGGCAGATTCGTCATTAAGCTTGCAGTCAGGCTCCCGCAGATACAATATGGAAGATATTAGTCGGTTAATTTGCGCAGCTTTCTTCGCGGTATAATTTTTGCGCAACCTTCATTTCGGTTAGCGGAAGAACGACTTGCGCCATGAACATCTCTTTCTCGCAGGCAAAACGAAGCATCCCTCCATGTTTTTTTACGATGGCGGCTACGCTTTTGGTTCCGGTGCCGCCCCCCTCTTTAGTTGAAAACGGCATGCCGTTTTCATTAAAACCAACAGCCACGGCAACGGTGTTTCCAATTTCAAGCTTCAAGCGATATTCGTCTGTTTCCGCGACGACCAGAAGGACCCGATTGCCATCATCCACCTTTTCACAGGCTTCACAGGCATTTTCCAAAAGATTAGAGAACAGCACCCCTGTTTCTGGTGCATTAAGAGGCAACCGTTCGGGAATATCTGTATTGACTGTGAAAATTATCCCGGCCCGCCCTGTGCGGCTTTCATAAAGCCTCAAAATAGCGTTAGCTATCGGGTTTTTGCAGTAGCTTGTCAGGGCTGTTTCTTTAATGCTCTCGTCATACTGTTTAAGATATTCTTTTGCGCCATCCACATCGCCCGCTACAAGATATTCCATCAGCAGCGCATTGTGGTGCCGCAGGTCATGCCGATTTTGCCTTGCAATCATGACATACTCGTTATAAGATGAAAGCTCCGCCCGCAACATCTCCTGCCGGGCTTCGGCCTGAAGGGCCCCCTCTCGCAAGGCATGCTCACGAGATAACGTCGCCAGAGAATGGCAGATAGAAATATAGGACGCCACTGAGATGGCAATTACCAGCAACAACGGCACCGCCTGATCAGTTAAGGTACGTACAATATCATCGCTGCACAGCACATAATAGGTAAATGTCACCCAGATGGCAAGTGCAACATAAAAGAATACACTCCAGCGCTCCACGATCTGGTGATACAGCGGGCGCACATAACGCTTGAGCACAAAAAAAATGGCAAGAAACAAAACCAGCCGCAAAATGACATTGGCATAAGGTGGACAGGGCATATGTCTTGAGCCAACAAAGCTCAGCACAATAACCATAACGCTGATGTTCTGTATGGTAATATAACTGAACAGCCACTGCATAAAGGTATCTTTAAACAGGGGTTTAACCGCAAAGCAAAGGACGATAAACAGAATGGAATCCAGTTTTGCCAGCATTGTCAAATTGCCGCTGAGATAGCAAAATATTGCAACGGATAAGTCGGCAAGCAGCACGCCCAGCATAGCCAGATTGGTCACGCACTTGCCATATTTGGGCTGAAGCAGCGAGAGCATCAGTACGACGTTCATAGTTGTGCTGACAAGGGCTCTTAAAAAATTGGCCACCAGTAAATTCATCTTAGATTTTCTCCAAACACAAATTAAATTAGCGCTTCGACAGCTCATGATAGCTTCTGCGAATTGGATAGAATTGCTTTGGCACCAACCTGATTTAGTTGCGTCTAATTCAAAGCCAATATATAATACAGCTTATTTAATACACTGCGAGTTGATTATATCATGTTAAGAGATAAAGGACTACATAGGTCATTCAAAATGCACATGCACGCTCTAAAATATTTCGGTGCCGGAGAAAAGCCATATAATTTTTCCAGCGCCGAAAATTGGCAGTGGCGCAAGTATTTGATTATCTAACTCTCAGCCATCTGGCTTCCAATTAAATCCACAGTTTATCACAGACTCAATCAGGCGTTTCTCTGTTCAACGTGGTCATATATATAACGTGGAAGAATACATTGTTCTTCCACGTTTTTTTGATACTTGAGGCTGTATCGTTATAATTTCATTCATGATTTTTAAAACCCATCTCATGAGTTATAGTATTTAGCGCTATTTTGTTTTCTCAAATTTTTCTCTCAGCTTAGAAAGAGCCTTCGATTCCAGTCTGGACACATACGAACGTGATATACCCATGCTTTGGGCAATCTCGCGCTGGGTCAGAGGACGTTTGCCGTGTAAGCCATAGCGCAGAATCACGATATCCCGCTCACGGTCGTTAAGCTCACTTTCTATACTATGGTGCAGCTCCTGTGCCCGAAGACGGAATTCGATATCCTCAAAGATGCTGCCCTCGTCTGCCATGATATCCTGCAAAGTGAGCGCATTGCCGTCCTTGTCGGTATCAATTGGGTCAAAAATATAAACATCCTGCGCCGTCTTTTTTCGATTTCGGAAATACATAAGTATTTCGTTTTCTATACACCTTGAAGCATATGTCGCAAACCGTGTTCCCTTCTCATAATCAAAGGTAGAAACCGCCTTTATCAGCCCTATGGTGCCTATAGAAATGAGATCGTCCTGATCCTTGATATTAGAGTAGTACTTTTTGATA
>DATMYZ010000240.1:0-11798 GCA_035560675.1 Clostridia bacterium | reverse complement strand
GTTATACTCACTTCATAAATCAAAAGGAGGCACACATGATGTCGTCAACCCATGAAAGTGTTAAAAGGGCAGGAAGGCTCACTGCAATTTGTTTAAAAATTCTTGGGGCACTGCTCGTCTTTGCTATTTGCGCGAAGCTTTTCTTTATTGTTTCAGGTCTTTTAAGCGTCGGCGGGCAACCGCTGGCTGAATGGGGCAATCAGCCGGTATCTTCCGCAGTACTGCGCGGCGGCTTTGACGGCACTAATGGTGAAATGATAGCCCAGTTTGCTGCAAACACTATAAGTCAGGCCATTTTGGTTGCCTTACTGGCGCTTGCCGCCACAATTTTTAACGACGCCGCAAAAAGCTACACGCCATTTTCTGAAAAGCAAAGCACCCGCCTGAAGATCATTTCATTGCTGACACTGGCGCTGGCTGTGCTGCCACCGCCCATCCAGATGCTGCTCACCATGATCCTCTCGCCCACGTCTGATGCTTCAGCTGTGTATGAGTTGACGTTTCTAGTACTTAGCGTCATATTCTACAGCCTGGCCCAGGTATTCGATTATGGGAGTATGCT
Organism: Clostridia bacterium; assembly: GCA_035560675.1. Classification (GTDB taxonomy): domain Bacteria; phylum Bacillota; class Clostridia; order Oscillospirales; family Ruminococcaceae; genus Yanshouia. The sequence goes on along the minus strand of DATMYZ010000240.1, from coordinate 11,236 downwards.
GCAAAAACAGTCTGACGAGACACTTTGAGGAGGTATCAAGATGCCGATTATTTTAAGGCTGGACCGCATGATGGCAGACCGCAAAATGTCGCTAAACGAGTTGGCGCAGGCCGTGGGCATTTCTAACGTGAACCTCTCCAACATCAAAACCGGAAAAATCTCAGCCATACGTTTCTCAACACTTAACGCTATCTGCCGCGTACTCAACTGCCAGCCCGGCGATATCCTTGAATATATGCCCCAAGCTGATGAATAGTCTGCGAATTCTAATTTCCTACATAAAAATCCCCGCCGTTTATTAAAAACGGCGGGGATTTTTACTTGCAGACGCAGGAAGAAGCCTTCCTGCACAGCAGAATTTCAAATTATTATTTGAATTTTCTCTTTCTAGCAGCCTCGGACTTTTTCTTGCGTTTTACAGAGGGCTTCTCGTAGTGCTCTCTTTTGCGCACTTCCTGAAGAACTCCGGATTTTGCGCACTGTCTTTTAAATCTTCTCAGAGCACTATCCAACGACTCATTGTCCTTAACACGAATTTCTGACATTTACTATTCCCTCCCAACGCCCTAGGCAGGAGTATTTATCCTCTAAAAGGATAACACGAATATTATACAATAGTCAACACAAGAGTGTCAAGTACCCATGCAGTCTATTTTGCGACAATATTCACGAGTTTATTGGGCACAACGATTTCTTTAACAATGGTTTTGCCTTCTATGGCCGCCGAAACTTCAGGAACGGCTTTTGCAGCGACAAGTGCCGCGGCATCGTCGCAATCCATCGGAACGCTCACACGACCGCGAAGTTTACCAGAAATTTGAATTGCAATTTCGACCATTTTGTCAATGCATTTTGCCCCGTCATAGGTCGGCCAGCTCTGCTGATAAAGCATGCCGCCAAAGTTGCATATTTGCCACAACTCTTCGGTCATATGCGGTGCGAAAGGGTTTAACAGTTGTAAAAGCGTCTTATATTCTCCTCGGGTGATCTGCTTTTTATCCGAGATGTCGTTCAAAAGCGTCATCATAGCGGCAATGGCGGTGTTAAATGCCAGTACCTCAATATCTTCGGTCACCTTGCGGATGGTCTTATGCATAGCGCTTTCAAGATCGTTTGAGTAGCCATCGCCGTTCACCAACACATCCTGCAACGCCCAGACACGCTCTAAGAAACGGGTACAACCCTTGATAGACGACGATTTCCACGGGGCGGCCTTCTCAAAGTCACCCATGAACATTTCGTACATGCGCATGGTGTCGGCGCCATAGTTGTTGACAATATCATCTGGGTTGATGACATTCCCGCGCGATTTGCTCATTTTGACGCCGTCTTCACCCAGAATCATGCCGTGGCTCGTTCGCTTGGCATAGGGCTCGGGCGTCGAGACAACGCCGATGTCATATAAAAACTTGTGCCAGAAGCGAGAGTACAGCAGATGAAGCGTCGTGTGCTCCATACCGCCGTTGTACCAGTCGACCGGCATCCAGTAGTCAAGCGCCTCCTTGGGGGCGATGGCCGTGTCGCAGTGGGGTGCTATATAGCGCAGGAAGTACCACGACGAACCTGCCCACTGGGGCATGGTGTCGGTCTCTCGGCGGGCAGGCGCGCCGCACTGGGGGCACTTGACGTTAATCCAGTCCTCAAGGTGGGCCAGCGGCGACTCACCGTCGGCAGTCGGCTCGTAAGATTTGACCTCCGGCAGGCGTAGTGGCAGCTCGCTTTCATCTAGCGGCACATAGCCGCAATGTGGGCAGTAGACAATCGGAATGGGCTCGCCCCAATAGCGTTGGCGGGCAAACACCCAGTCGCGCAGCTTATAGTTGACCTTCTCCTGCGCGAGTTCGCGCTCTGTAAGATAGGCGACAATCTTCTTTTTGGCGTCATCAACGGTCAAGCCATCCAACATGCCGGAGTTAACCATGATGCCGGTGGCGCAGTCGACAAACGCCTCTTTCTCAACATCGCCGCCCTTGACAACCTCGATGATGGGCAAATCAAACTTCTTGGCAAATTCCCAGTCGCGCGTGTCGTGGCCCGGTACTGCCATGATGGCGCCGGTGCCGTAGCTCATAAGAACGTAGTCTGAAACAAAAATGGGTATTTCAGTGTTGTTAACAGGGTTAATCGCTGCAACGCCTTGGATCCGCACGCCGGTTTTATCCTTGGCCAGCTCGCTGCGCTCAAAGTCGGACTTGTGCGCCGCTTCTTGCTGATAGGCATGCACAGCGTCAAGGTTTATGATGCTGCTCTCCCACGCTTTTAAGAAGGGGTGTTCGGGGCTCATGACCATGTAGGTCACGCCGTAGAGCGTATCTGGGCGGGTAGTGAAAACAGTCATCACATCGCCAGCGGTGGTTTTAAAATCGACTTCTGCACCGGTGGAGCGGCCAATCCAGTTTTTTTGCGAAACCTTGACTCTGTCTATGTAGTCGACACTGTCAAGATCATCGATCAGGCGCTGCGCGTATTCGGTTATTTTGAGCATCCACTGACTTTTAACCTTGTGGATGACCTCCCCGTGGCAACGCTCGCAGGTACCGTTGACAACCTCTTCGTTCGCCAAAACCACCTTGCAGGAGGTGCACCAGTTAACCGCCATCTCTTTTTTATAGGCAAGGCCCTTTTTGAACAGCTGTAGGAATATCCACTGAGTCCACTTGTAGTAGTCGGGGTCGGTGGTATTGACCTCGCGATCCCAGTCAAACGAAAGCCCCAGCGCCTTTAGCTGCGCCTTAAAATTCGCCACATTTCGCTTGGTGACAATTTCGGGATGGATGTGGTTTTTGATCGCGAAATTTTCTGTCGGAAGGCCGAACGCATCCCAGCCCATCGGGTAAAGCACGTTGTAGCCCTGCATTCTGCGCTTTCGCGAGACGATATCCAGCGCGGTGTAGGAACGCGGATGCCCGACATGCAGCCCCTGTGCGGAAGGGTACGGAAATTCCACCAGCGCGTAAAATTTCGGCTTGGAATAATCCTCTACAGCCGCAAACGCTTTTTTCTCTTCCCAAATGCGCTGCCACTTGCTTTCGATTGACTTAAAATCGTACTTCAAGGTGACTCACTCTCCAATCAGCATCTCTGCCGTATTATTTGTCCCATTCGACCTCGGGCGCATCGCCCCAAAGTCTCTCCAGCGAATAAAACTCTCTAGTCTCTTTCAAAAAGATGTGGATAATCACATCGTTATAATCCATCAAAATCCACGAAGCGGAGGTGTAGCCCTCAATGCGCCGGGGCTGAATGCCCTGCGCCGAAAGCTTTTCGTCCACCGAATCCGCCAGTGCCTTGACCTGTGTGGTCGAGCTGCCGGTTGCCACAACAAAATAATCGCCGATGCTGGTCAGCGTGCCAATGTGCAACACCCGCACGTCATCACCCTTTTTGTTGTCGATCAACTGTGCAATCTCTTTAGCCCTGTCCAATGCTGTCATGAATAAACCTCCTCAATCATCTTTGCGTATTACAACGCCCTCGGCGTCATTTCCATTATTATCGCTTTCCGAATCTTTAAAATCCCAACTGAAATCAAATAGCGAATCGCTTTGGCCCTGTGTTTTAGATGACGCAGCCTCCGTTCCCTCAGGGGGATAGGCCAGCTGCAACGACCACGGGTCGACCGGATTCCCAGCGCGTACACCTGCGTTGAGCATATCCGCCAGCTTAAAGCGATTGATGCAAAGCACCGAATACCCCTGATAGGTCACACCGTAAACCGGCAGTGTCTGTATGGTAATGCTGTCGCTTGACAGACCCATGCTCAGCTCAATGAGCGAGCGTATCTCAGAAAATGGTATCGTCGTTTTGACATGGCCAAAATTCTGCGCAGCAATTTTAAGCGCCTTAAACTTGCCAATGTTTTTGACCGACTGCATGGCGGAAAGCATAAACTGCTTTTGAACCTTTAACCGGTCTAAGTCGCCCATTTCGTAGCCCTTTCGGTAACGCAGCAACCATTCGGACTGCTCGCCGGAGAGCGTCTGGAAGCCAGTGGAAATGGTTTTTCCAGGTAGAAATTCGATGGCGCGCTCTAAGTTTACGGTGACACCCCCCACCGAATCGACCAGTGCTCGAACCCCCGCCAGTGTAATGACGGCCGATCCGTCAACCTGCAAGCCAAGCTGAGAAGAAACGATGCTCTTGATGCGTTTGGCAGGGTCATCGGTGCTAAAGTTCAAACACGCCGAATTAATCTTGCCGGTGGTGTATTGCGTACCGACAAAGAGATCGCGCGGAATTTGCAGCACCTGCACGCGTCGGTTGGTCAGATCAAGCTGCGCGTAAATAATCACGTCCGCCAGAGAACGGGTGTGGTCGATGCCGCAAAGCAGCAGGCCATACCGATCGCCGGTTTTAAGCTGCGCAGGCAGCTCGTCGGAATACTCCGTCTCCTGCCCAGTCTCCTGCAATGTCTGCAACTGAGGTTGCTGCGATGTCTCTCTGCCCTTCTGCTCCAGTGGCAGAACCTGATGCCTGCGCTGCGCAATGAGCGCCGAGGTGACCAGCGCCGACGCAGCGAACAACCCCACACAAGTTAAAACCGAAAGCAACACCCTGGTTTTTTGTGACAACCGATACAGCTCCCTTTCGAGCCTTAACCCCCCTGCTCCAATTGCAGCAGATAACGGTTATAGGCGTTTAGGGTATCAGTCAACACGGGCGCATCGTTTTTAAGCAGTTTTTGGATTGAAAACTGCAACGCTTCCAGCATGGCGGCTTCAATTGAGCGGTGGGCCTTTGCCCGCAGCGCTTCAATACCCGGATAATCTCTATCGGCCGAAATCAAATCTGCCAGATAGACAATCTCTTCGATACGCGTCATGTTACCACGGCCCGTGGTGTGATACCTTACCGCATCTATTATTTGGGTGTTTAGCACTGATAATTCACGTTGAATGTAAATTGCTGCCGCAAAACCATGCCATACTGGAAAGCTTGTCAAAAATATCGGGTCTTTAAGTATATCAGAATCTGACAGAAGATTCAACATTTCCTCCCTTGTCTGCTCTTTGCAGCAGTCGTGAAGAAGCCCCGCCAGATAGGCCATATCGCCATTTTCGCCGTAGGTTTGCGCCAGGCGCAGCGCCTCGCTCGCCACGTTGAGCGAATGGGTAAACCGCTCACGCGAGAGTACGCCGCGCAACCACATAGTCAGCTGGTCAAGGTCAACCAGAAGCTTTGGCATTCGGCCATATAGGCCGTTTTGAATAATATAGCGCTCAACGAGCGGCGGCAGATTTTCAGAAGCGTTCTTCAGCGCGCGCAGATCGCTGGAACTGACAACAACCGGTTCGACTTCTACTACCTCGGTGCGCGCACCCAAGGCGTTAAGCCGATCACGCTGGGCTACCAGCTTTTCGTGCTCACCTGTTTCGCGCGGAATAGCGGCAATTTGGGCCAGCCTCATAATTTCATGGGCGCAGCGCCATTCTTCCACCGTGTAGAACATGTCGCTGCCCACCAGCAAAATCAGCTCATCCTGAGGGCGCTCTACGCTAAGCAGCCGCAGCGTATCGACAGTGTAGCTCTTGCCGCCGCGCACAATTTCGATATTGCTAACCGTGACCTTGGGATTATCCTGCACGGCAAGGCGGCACATCGCCAGACGATGCTGCGAATCGATGACGTTATCGCTTTCCTTGTGCGGTGGAACCGCCGTCGGAATGAGCAACAGCTCGTCAAGATCCAGCGCGTCTATGAGATGCGCAATAAGCGAAAGATGTCCGTTGTGGATAGGATTAAAGGTTCCGCCGAAAATGCCTGTCTTCATGCTGCCGTTACCTCTTTGCCGTGTAAGATTGCATACTAATCAAGCGTAATGACCGGATCTTTCGGGTTGCGGCGATACAACACAAAGCGCCGCCCAATTGCCTGAACTGAAACGGCGTTGGTTTCCTTCGCCAGCAGCTCGGCTAATTCGCGCGCTGTGTAGGGCGATGACTCAAGCACCGCACATTTAATCAGCTCGCGCTTGGTCAACATCTGGTCGACCATCGTGATCTGCTCGGGCGACAACTCGTTTTTGCCGAACTGCGCAATAGTTTCTAAATTCTGTGCCAGGCCCTTGAGCTTGGCGCGCTGTTTGGATGTAAGTTCCATGTTTGCTCCTTAAAAAATACGGGCAATGCCCGACGTTATTTTATTCTTTGAACAGACGCTTTTTATAGCAGACGGTCAATTTCGACCAGCATGGCACGCAATGCCTTACCACGATGGCTCACTGCGTCCTTGTCGGCGTCGGACATATCTGAGCTGCTCTGATCTCCAACATAGAAGATCGGGTCATAGCCAAAGCCGTTCGCGCCGCTTGGCTTATAGCCTATCTTGCCCTCAAACGTCCCTTTGAACACATGCTCACCCTGTGCTGTGACCAGCGCGATAGCGCATTCAAAGAGGGCGGTGCGGTTAGCATCCGAAACACCTTCAAGTTCCTTGAGGATAGCGGCATTTTTAATGGTATAGGGCGTGTCTTCGCCCATATATCGCGCCGAATACACCCCCGGGCGTCCACCGAGCGCATCAATGCACAGGCCGGAATCATCTGCGACGGTGGGCATACCTGTGGCGGCGAACAGAGCACGCGCCTTGATGAGCGCGTTTTCGGCAAAGGTGTCGCCGTCCTCGACAATGCTTTTAACCACTTCGGGGTTCTCAGGCGGCATGACATCGATGCCCTTCGGGGCCAGCATTCGGGAAAACTCAGCCAGCTTGCCCTTGTTGTGGGTGGCGGCAACCAGCGTTTTATTCATTGGCGTCACCAAAAATAGCCTCGGCAAATTCGGCGGCGTCAAAGGGATAGAGGTCTTTGACACTCTCGCCCACGCCGACAAAACGTACCGGAACAGCCACCTCGTTGGCGATGGCGATAACCACGCCGCCCTTGGCGGTGCCGTCAAGCTTGGTCAGGATGATACCATTGACACCGGCAGCCTCTTTAAAGCGCCGCGCCTGCGAAAGCGCATTCTGCCCCGTGGTGGCGTCTACCACCAATAACACCTCTGGTACACAGTGTGGCAATTCTTTTGCAATGACGCGCCGTATTTTTGAAAGCTCGTCCATCAGGTTCTGTTTATTGTGCAGCCGTCCCGCGGTGTCGCAGATGATGACATCAGTACCGCGAGCCTTGCCGGCTTGTAAGGCATCGTGCACGACAGCAGCAGGGTCAGAGCCTTGCGAATGTGCAATAACCGGTGTGTTGGTGCGCTCACCCCAGATAGTCAGCTGCTCAATTGCCGCCGCTCTGAAAGTATCGGCCGCTGCCAGCAGCACTTTTTTGCCTTCGGCAGTATAGCGGGCAGCCAGCTTGCCGATGCTGGTGGTCTTGCCCACACCGTTGACGCCGATCATCAGCAATACGCGCGGCTTATCGGTAATGTTATCCGGGCATTTGACATCAAGAAGTTCTCGAACAACCTCTTTGATGACCGGCCGCAGTGCGGAGGCCTCGGTCAGGCGTTCCTTTTTGGCGCGCTCGCGCAGCTTTGAGACAATCAGCTCAGAGGTCTGCACGCCGACATCCGCCATGATAAGCTGTTCTTCCAGCTCTTCAAAGTATTCATCATCAATGCGCGCGGCAAAGGATATTTTACGCAGCCCCGCGCTGATATTTGAAAAAAGGCCCATGTTAACCCCTCCTTAAAGTTATTTTATGTTAAAGCTTTTTTCGATTTCTGAAACGTTGAGCATCAAAAGCTTTGATACGCCCTCTTCCTGCATAGTGACGCCGTACAGCACATCGGCTTCTTCCATCGTACCGCGGCGATGGGTGATGGCAATGAACTGCGTCTTTTCAGTGAGGGTACGTAAGTATGCGGCAAAACGCGACACGTTAACGTCGTCGAGCGCTGCCTCAATCTCGTCCATTAGGCAGAATGGAGAGGGATTCACCTTTAAGATGGCGAAGAAAATGGCAATAGCCACAAACGCCTGCTCGCCGCCCGAAAGCGCTGCTAGATTCTTGATAAGCTTGCCTGGCGGATGCACCGTTATTTCTATACCGCTCTCCAGCACATCGGCCGGGTCGGTCAGCGACAGCGATGCGCTGCCACCCTCAAACAGCTCTCTGAACGTCCTGCCAAAGTTACGGTTGATCGCCTCAAGCTTTTCGGTAAAAATCTCACACATCTGATTGGTCAGCTCGTTAATCAGCTTGCCCAGTTCGGCTTTTGAACGCTCAATATCCGAAAGCTGACGGGTCAGCTCTCCGTGGCGGGACAAAATCTCTCTATATTCCTCGATAGCATCCACATTAACCGAACCCAAGGCCTTGATTCTGCCACGCAACTCAGACAACCTGCGGTTTGCCGCAGCGATGTCCTCTATGTGCTCAGCGATATTCTCCGCAGCCGATTGGGTCAGCTCATATTCGTCATACAGCTTGGCTACAAGGGTGTCGCGCTCGGATTCAACGGCGTTTTTCTGCTCGCCTAAGCGCACGACCTCGCGATAAAGCCCATCGCGGCGGGCGCTTTCCTCTCGCTCTTTCGCACGCAGCTGAGCGCAGCGTCGTTCGCTTTCTTCGCGCTCACGCATCGTCTGGGCAACCAACGTCTGTGCCTGCTGTGCCATCGCACGCCCCTGATCCAGCTTTTGCGAAAGTTTGTCAATCTGCAAGTGGGCGGCTTCTATCTGTGTGCGTAACTGCGCAAACTTCTGTGTATTCTCGCCACTTAGCGCCCGGGTTGTGCCAATCTGTTCAGCTAGGCGGGTCATATCGGCCTCTGCGGCGGCAATATCGCGTTCACACAGCGCGGTCTGGGTGGCGTTGTCATTTTGCGCGCCCAGCAGCACGTCACGCTGGGTGTTCAGCGCCGCGCTGCGTTCACCTGCCTTGGCAATGTCGCTTTGCAGTGCCTCCAGCTCGGCAGAAAGCGTCTCAGTCAATGTTTTAGAACTGCCGCTTTTCTGCCGCATTTCGTCAATTCGACGGGTCAGCGCCTCTCGTTCGGATACCGTTTCCTGCGCCTGACGCTCTGCGTCTTTCAAACGGGTGATAGCGGCGGATAGTTCAGCCGTACAGCGAACTTTATCCTCCTCGCAGGTTCTACGCCGGGCGGCGATGGCGGCCAGCTCTGCTTCGACCGCGACCAGTTCGGCCGCTGCGGCCTCACGCCGTTCGGAAATAGCCTTGCTCTGCCCCTCCAGTGCCTCGCACTGCTGGTTCAGACGATCAATTTCTCCCTGTCGGCCAAGAATACCCGCCGATTTAACCGTGTATCCGCCAGTCATAGCACCGCCCGCGTTGACCACCTGCCCGTCGAGCGTAACAATGCGGAAGCGGTAACCGTGCTTTTTGGCGATAGTCACAGCGGCATCCAGATCTTCGGCCACCACAACGCGCCCGAGCAGTGAGGTGATCACGCCGTCATACTGACTGTCATAGCGGGCCAAATCACATGCTAGACCAACAAAGCCGTACATCGAGTCGACGCCGCGCAAATCTAGACGGCTGCCTTTAACCGATGTCATCGGCAGAAAAGTCGCGCGCCCAGCCTTCGCCGATTGCAAGAGCCCGATAGCGCGCTTACCGGTCTCTTCGCTGTCGGCGACAATATTCTGCATCGCTCCGCCGAGCGCCGTTTCAATCGCGACGGTGTGTTCATCAGCGACGGTGATGAGCGATGACACTGGTCCGTGCAGTCCCTTAACGGCACCCGCCCGCGCCTGATTCATGATGTATTTGATGGATTGGCCGAAGCCCTCCATATTTTTATCCATGTCGGAAAGTAAGCGTGCGCGTGAACGGCGCTCGTTGATCTTCTGCCGCAGGTCGTTGAGCTGTTTATCCAGCTCGTCTACCTTCTGTTTGCGGCTTCCCTGCTTGAGCAAATAGCCCTTGGCTTCGTTGTCCAGCGAGACAAGTGTTTCGTCAATTTCGACCAGCAGATGTTCGCATTCGCACTTATCGTTCTCTGCGTCTGCTACTGCCTGCTCGCGGGCGCTTTGCGCCTGAGATATCGCCGCAATGCGCTCAGCGCTTTCACCTAGGAGCGTGGCGGCTGCGGCGGAATCGAGCCGCGCAGTTTCAATCGCTTCAAACGCACCTGCGCGGCGGGTTCTCAAAGTATTCAGTACGGCGGTGCAGCTCTGCTGCTCTGCCGCCAATGCACCAAGTTGCTGTAAAAGTGTTTCTTTTTGCGCCATCAGTTCTTGCAGCGCTTGCTGGCGCTGTACCAGCGCCAGTCTCGCCGCATCAAGTTCAACCTCTATTTCGCTTTGAGAGCGACCGGCCTGTGCAATCTGTGCCTCTATTTCAGCAATCGACCGCTCATGGTGTCCGATGTCATTTTTAAGCACCGCCGACTGCGATTCGAACGACGCGGTCAGCTCAGTGTGGCGGTTAATCTCACTGCGCTGTGTCTCAAGTGCGACCATCAGCGCTCTGCCCCGTTCCATCTCCTCGGCAAAATCCTGCTCAAAGCCGGTAACAGCGCTATCCGCTTCGTCAAAATCAGCCTGCGCCAGCAGCAACTTATCCTCAAGCGCCGCCGCTCTGGCGCCAAGCTGGGCCAGGGTGTGCATCCAAACCGACACCTCAAGCTGCTTTTTCTCTGCCGCCAGTTCCAGAAACCGTTGCGCCTTTTCAGACTGTTGCCTTAATGGTGCCAAGCGCCCGTCTAGCTCGGCGAGAATATCGCGCAAGCGCAAAAGATTCTCTTCAGCCAACGCCAGACGGCGTTCAGCCTCAGTTTTGCGATAACGGAACTTTGATATGCCCGCAGCCTCTTCAAAGATCTCGCGGCGCTCCTTTGATCGTGCCGACACAATTTCGGCCACGCGGCCCTGCCCGATGATAGAATAGCCATCTCGCCCAAGACCGGTATCCATAAACAACTCGTTAATATCTTTTAAACGCACCTGCGCGCCGTTGATGCGGTATTCGCTGTCACCCGAGCGATACAGCCTACGGGTTATAACAACCTCGTCGCAATCCATACCCGCCATAGAACGGTCGGTGTTGTCGATATTTAAGGTAACAGAGGCATAGCCCTGCGCTTTGCGCGCCTGCGTACCGCCAAAGATAACATCCTCCATCTTGCCGCCGCGCAGCGTGCGGGTAGACTGCTCGCCCAGCACCCAACGCACCGCATCGGCAATATTGCTTTTACCTGAACCGTTAGGGCCGATAACTGCGGTGATACCATCATTAAAATCAAGCGTTGTGCGGTCGGCAAAGGACTTAAATCCCTGTATGTCGAGTGATTTCAGTCGCAAAGCAGCACCTTCCTTCTTGCAG
>DATMYZ010000239.1:0-6760 GCA_035560675.1 Clostridia bacterium | reverse complement strand
GAGGAGCTGGGCATTCCGTCGTCGTCCCTGCGCAGAAAAAACTGATTAACCGCCATTCAAGGAGATTTTTAATATGATTTATGAAGGTGATGTTTACCGTCCGCCAAGCGAGGCCCACAGTCTGATTGTGCAGCTGACCATCGGATGTGCCCGAAACACCTGCACCTTTTGCACCATGTATAAGCGCAAGGCTTTCCGTGTGCGCCCACTGGCAGACGTTATCGCCGACCTGGAGGAAATTAGCCAGGAACACCGCATTGGTATTGACCGCATCTTTCTGGCAGACGGCGACGCGCTGGTGGTCAAAACGCAGGATATTATCACCATTCTTGATAAGGCTTATGCGCTGTTCCCGCGCCTAGAGCGTATCACCATGTACGGTGCTGCTCAGGATGTACTGCTTAAATCTCATGAGGAGCTGGTTTCTCTGAGAGAGCACGGACTTGAGATGGTTTATATCGGCGCTGAGTCGGGCAGCGATGAAATTTTGGCTGATGTCAAAAAGGGCGTGACTGCTCCCCAAATCATTGAGGCCTGTTTGAGATTAAAGACCGCAGGACTCAATGTTTCAATGACACTCATCACCGGACTCGGCGGGCGGCCTAAAACGAAAGAACACGCTGTGATGTCGGCAAAACTGGTCACAGCGGCAAAGCCCGATTACCTCGGCCTTCTGACACTGCATCTTGAAGCGGGCACGCCGCTGGCGCAGGATTATCTGGAGGGCCGGTTTGAAATTCTTTCTCCGCTAGAATATTTACAGGAACAAAAGCTTTTTTTGGAATCGGTAGACAGCGAGGGGACCGTGCTGCGCTCAAACCATGTTTCAAACTACGTTGCGCTGGCAGGGGTGCTCAATCGTGATCGCCAAAAGATGATCAGCCAGCTTCAACATGCGCTTGATAGCGGAAAAATACGCCCTGAGCGCTATAGAAGATTATAATAACTGAAGAGCGGCGGCTGCATAATAATTTGCAAACGCCGCTTTTATTAACTTTCTTTAAGTTGTACAAGATGTAAAAGCACGTCTGCTACTATTAGCTGCATGATATAAATGGTAAATGTTACAAGACAGCAAAGTCGGCATTTCTTCGCGTAAACTCTATTTGTGTTTTAAAAACCACCATACGCCCAGCGCAATAAATACCGCCGCGCACAAGACAGCCGCCACAATAAAAGGCCACAGCTTACCTGCCACAAAAACAGCCGTCGGACCGTCAGCGCCACCAATAATACCAATAGAGCTTGCCTGCATATTCGCATTCCTCGTTCCTTTGTTAATCTATAGTACGGCCTATATAGCCCATACGACCTGCTCTTTTTTAATCCAGTTTGTATAGCACGGGCTTACGTTGTTGATAAACTGTCTGGTAAGAAAAACCCGCCTCACGCAAAAGCATTTGTCCTTCTTCTATGCCACGCCCAATGTTGATAGCGAAATGCGCGTCGGAACCCAGTGCTACCATTTCGCCGCCACACTCCTTAAATAGCTTTAATTCCCACAGTTCGGGCATGGCGCGCGCCTTAGGGTTGCGGTAAAGGCCTGAGGTATTTAGCTCCAGCGCCTTACCGTTCTGGGCCAGAGTGCTAAAAATCTCGCGCAGCAGCGGCTCAAAGCTTTGCACCTGAGGAACCTCTTTGCCATATCCCATATAACGGTAGGCATAGGTGATGTGTGCCAGCACGTCAAAGGTATCAGCTTTGGTCAGTTGAAGAAGCTCTTCAAAATACCGACCTACCAATGCCTTTTTATCGCATGTCTTTTGCTGCAAAAAATAAAAATCTTCAGTCTGATACAAGTTATGTAGCGAGCCCAAAACCACATCATAATCTGCAAGCGCCAAAACCTGCTGCGCCGTCGGCATATCATGAACCGCCTGTCCCAGCTCTACGCCAAAAGACAAAACCAGCTTGTCATGTAACTGCTCGCGCATCATTTTAACCTCTGCCGCCGAACCTTGAATCCGTTCGCGCCAGTCGGGTAGGGCATACACGCCTAAGTCGCAGTGATCCGTCACGGTTAGACCGCGAACCCCCGCCTCAATTGCGGCCTTGCACATAGACCGAACCGTTTCGCTACCGTCAAAGGAATGATGTGAATGTGTGTGTCCGTCAAAAATTAGTGCTGCCACCTGAGTTCCCCCTTGCTTTGTTGCTGCCCCAAACCGTCAAACATCAATCTGCAATAATAACTGCTTTACGGCTATTATAGCATAAAAACGATATCTATTGTGGTGTGATTTGTCCAAATAATTTTGTTTATGCTTTCAAACGGTGCTTTTTATCCTTTTCTGAGAAAGCAGACTAATTCACCCGTTATAATAACATAAACAAATCACTGCCAGAAAATTTTGTGTAATATTGCTTTTACGCTGTTACTGTGAGAAAATGGATTATACTAACACAGAAAGGGAGATGTCCAATGGATTGCACCAAGCTGCTTGACAACTTTAAGAACCATGGTTTCACCAGCAAATATTTTGATACCGCTGCCGAGGCTAGCGATTATCTGGCCGGTGAGCTCAAGGGAGAAACCATCGGCTTTGGCGGCTCTATTACCCTTAAAGACATGGAGCTTTACGACGTGCTTTCAAAGGAAAACACCGTCTATTGGCACTGGGTAAACCCCGAAGACAAAGAACATTTTTCAGAATTCACCGCCTATATCACTTCAGCAAACGCCGTATCCGAAACTGGCGAGCTGGTTAATATTGACGGCACGGGCAACCGTGTGTCAGCTACCCTTTACGGCGGTAAAAAGCTTTATTTTGTCTGCGGCGTCAACAAAATTGCGCCTGACCTGACGGCGGCGATAGACCGCGCACGCAACGTATCGGCCCCAGCAAACGCCAAGCGCCTTGAGCGCAAAACGCCCTGCGCCGTCAGCGGAAAATGTCATGACTGTAACAGTCCCGAGCGCATCTGTCGGGGAATGGTTATCCATATGCGTCCTATGAACGGCTTTGAGTGTTCCGAGGTCATTATTGTCGGTGAGAATTTAGGCTTTTAAATGCGAAAAAACAGCGTAGGGAATTGTTTTCCCGCGCTGTTTTGTGTTATGATATAAAGCGTTTAATTCCCACGCTCTATTTTTAAGGAGGAATCTGCTCATGAATGCTGTTATCACTGTAGTCGGACACGACACCGTAGGCGTTCTCGCAAAAGCGGCCGGCATCTGCGCCGCACACAACGCCAATATTATCGACGTCACCCAAACCGTTATGGGCGACTATTTTTCAATGGTCATGCTCGCCGATATCTCAAAACTTTCTTGTGATTTTGCGGTACTTTCTGAAGAGATGCAGGCATCGGTCAAAGAAATGGGCCTTATTGCACATGTCATGCATGAGGATATTTTCAACGCCATGCACCGCATTTAAGGAGAAGGGGAACCTATGCTAAATATCAATGACATTCTTGAAACGGTGCAGATGATTCAGGACGAGTGTCTGGACATCCGCACCATAACGATGGGCATCTCGCTGCTGGATTGTGCCGACAGCGATATCGACCGCTCCTGTCAGAAGGTCTATGACAAAATCTCCCGTCTGGCTAAAGATCTTGTCAAAACTGGTGCGGATATTGAGCGGAGATACGGCATTCCGATTATCAACAAACGCGTCGCGGTAACACCGATTGCGCTGCTGGCAGGCGTTTCTGGCGGTGACCCGGTCAAATATGCCCATGCGCTGCAAAAAGCAGCTAACACCATCGGCGTCAACTTTATTGGCGGCTACTCTGCGCTCGTGCAAAAGGGGTTTTCAGCGGGCGATCTGGAGCTTATCCGTTCCATTCCGCGTGCCATGGCCGAAACTGATCTGCTCTGCTCTTCAATCAACATCGGCTCGACCAAAGCGGGCATCAACATGGATGCCGTCGCGCTGATGGGCCGCATTGTCAAAGAAACTGCCGCCGCCACAGCCGAGCGTCAGTCCATCGGCTGCGCCAAGCTTGTGGTCTTATGCAATGCGCCGGAGGATAACCCCTTTATGGCAGGCGCATTCCACGGCGTCAGCGAGCCAGACTGCATCATCAACGTTGGCGTTTCGGGCCCCGGCGTCGTGCGCGCCGCTCTTGCCCGCGCCAGCGCCGATTTTCCGATCAATCAGATTGCTGATATCGTCAAGAAAACGGCTTTTAAAATTACGCGCATGGGCCAGCTAGTCGGAGCAGAAGCCTCCGAGCGGCTCGGCGTGCCGTTTGGCATTATCGATTTGTCTCTCGCGCCCACGCCCGCCGTCGGTGACTCGGTGGCGCACATTCTGGAAGAAATGGGGCTCGAGCGCTGCGGCGGCCCCGGTACCACCGCCTGTCTGGCGCTCCTAAACGACGCCGTTAAAAAAGGTGGCGTTATGGCTTCCGGCCGTGTGGGCGGCCTTTCGGGCGCGTTTATTCCGGTGTCGGAGGACGCAGGCATGATGGACGCCGTCAGAGTGGGCGCCCTGTCGCTTGAAAAGCTGGAAGCGATGACCGCCGTCTGCTCGGTGGGTCTTGATATGATTATGCTGCCGGGCGATACCACCGCCGAAACCATCTCCGGCATCATCGCGGATGAGGCCGCCATTGGCATGGTCAATCAGAAAACGACCGCTGTGCGCGTCATCCCCGCGGTGGGGTACAAGGTTGGCGATGAGCTTAATTTTGGCGGACTGCTGGGCGGCGGACCTGTTATGCCGGTCAACGGCTTCTCGCCGGAGAAGATGATCCATCGCGGCGGTTACATCCCCGCGCCGATGCACAGCCTTAAAAACTAAAGGGGCGAAAGTTTTTATGGAATGGATTTTAGCTTCCCTCACGGCGGCGGCTGTCGCCTATCTGCTGGGCAGCATTAACTGTGCCGTGCTGTTCTCCACCGTATTTTTCGGGGATGACGTGCGCAACCACGGCAGTGGCAATGCGGGCACCACCAATATGCTACGCACCTACGGCGCAAAGGCAGCGGTGCTGACCTTTGTAGGGGATATACTCAAAGGCGTATTCGCCGTGATGCTGGGCCGTTGGTTTTTTGCGTTACTCGGGGTAGGGACCCAACAAACCTATGGGACTTATCTGGCAGGCTACGCCGCTATCTTTGGGCATATGTTCCCGCTGTATTTTCGTTTTAAGGGCGGCAAGGGTGTCGCTACCGGCTTAGGCGCAGTGTGTGCCATCAACCCGCCAGTGTTTGCCATTATGTTTGCTGCGGGAATGCTTATTGCTGGCTTTTCAGGCTTTGTTTCGTTGGCATCGCTTGCAGGCGCGGTGCTGTTCCCGTTGTTGCTGGGGGGCAGCATGTTGATGACAAACGGCGCTGTTGCACCGCTGGAGCTTCTGATGGCCTGCGGCATTGCGCTCTTGGTCATCTATAATCACCGCGAAAACATTAAGCGCCTGATCAATGGTACCGAAAATAAGTTCTACAAGAAAAAACAGCCATGATGTGCATTTCATGCTTTACTGAATTTAAATAGTGGCTCAAAAACCCCCGGACTTTTTCAAGTCCGGGGGTTTTTATTTGCTTTAATTGGTTGAAACTGTCAAGCGGCAACCAAATTATGAGGCAAATTACTGGAGCAGCTGCAGCACCTGCTGGGGCTGCTGGTTGGCCTGAGCAAGCATTGCCTGAGCAGCCTGAGAAAGAACGTTGTTCTTCGTGTAGGCCATCATTTCCGATGCCATGTCAGTATCGCGGATACGGGACTCGGCAGAGGTCAGGTTTTCAGTGGTGGTTGCCAGGTTGTTAACGGTGTACTCAAGGCGGTTCTGAATAGCGCCCAGATCAGCACGGGTGCCGGAAACGCTGTTAATGGCCTCCTTGATGATGGAAATGGCGTTCTTTGCGCCGTCCTCGCTGCTGATGTTAACCTTGCTGACATCAACGCCAAGCGACTTGCTGTCCATGCTGGAAACCTTGACAGAAATACGCTGGGTAGCGGTATCGCCGATCTGCAGGTTCAGGCCGGTACCGGTCTGCTTAATCTCAAGCGCCTCAACACCCGAACCGATGTCAACAGAGGTAAAGGTCAGCGCGCCGTCGGCTACAGTGGTGCTATAGTGACCAGCATCTGCACCAACAACAGTGGCATCAGCATCAACAGCAGTCTTCAGCGCGGTAGCGATAGCATCGGCATTATCGGTTTCACCAACCGTAACAGCCGTGTTGCCGGCGCCGGTAACAGCGCCGCCAGTCTTGACAAACTCGTAGGTTTTGCTGCCAATAGTGACAGAGCTGCCGGCAACAGCGGTGCCGGTTTTACCGGTGAAGTCAAGCTTGGTAGTAGAGCTGCCAGCAGCTGTGGTAGAATCAACACCACTAACAATGCCACTTGAAGACAGAGAACCAATAGCGCCATTAGAGTCGACTGCATAACCTTCAACAGTAGTCGCGTCAAGCGTCACGTCAGCAGCATTTTGCTGCACAAAAGAAATTGCACTACCACTAACTGACGCTGTGTATGCCATACCACCGATAGTAACCGTTTTGCCATTAAACTTATCGGAGAGAGCCGTCTGAGTAGCAGTAGCAGAAGCCGCGTTGGTTGCATCACCAGTTACAACCACATCACCAATCGTCAGAGTCTTAGTATCGGTCAACGTATAGGCAGCTCCCAGATCGAGGGTAAAGGCAGCCTTAGTTCCACCGACTGCATCGGTACCCGCCAACTCTGTCTGAGTTGCAGCAGCGCCGAGCGAGCCGTCGAGCAGGTTAATGCCGTTAAAGTTGGTCTCGTCGGCAATACGGTCAATTTCCGACTGAAGCGACGCGACTTCCTTCTGCAGG
>DATMYZ010000238.1:0-3271 GCA_035560675.1 Clostridia bacterium | reverse complement strand
GACAAATAAAACCTCATAAATGCAAGCCTATACATCCACAACAAGCCCCTTAGAAACGAGTGGGAATAATTGCAAACAGCCGCCAAAACCTGTATTTATCAGGTTTTGGCGGCCTTTCTTTCTCCTCCTGATACACTTTTGATACATAAAACCACAAACACGTCTAACAACCACCAAAGTAATATGCTGGTATGCAAAAAAATGACCCGGATGCACCAGTTGGTGTGCATACCGGGTCATTCGAATTTTTGCAGATCCTCCGCCAGTTTTTCCTGCTTGTCTGGATATAGATGCGCGTAGGTATTCCAAGTCGTCTCCACCTTCTCATGGCCCAGACGTTGAGAAATCAGCAGGATATTAGTGGTTTTTAGATAGGTAGGAGAATATCCCTTCTCATGGCCTATCATTTGATTCTGCCATTTTCTGATATGGGCAGGTGTTATTTTATCTATTGACAACTTGCCGAAATATGGAATGAGCTTAGTATCAAACAAATACCGTTTATTTGTCAGTGTGGTCGATTTCAGACGTGTCGCCATATCCTCAAAATAGAGCTCATTAAGCGCCTCAAAGGTCATAAACACCTTTGCCATATAAGCATTTAGTGCAGCGTTAAGCTGATGCTCAGTTTTTGATTTAAAGAAGACGGTATAATCTCCGGTTTCTCCATGCTGCATGACCGCAATCCCGATGTTGTAACGTTTCATAACTTTGGAAAGCTCTTCTAGGTCAGCACTTCTAACGTCCGTAGACAACAGTTTATCGCCCTCCTTCATCAAATTTTTTATTGAAACAATACCCGTGGGCTGTCGATTTCTTAACTGTTTCAAAAGTAAAGCGGCTGCGAAGGCAAGGCCTTTAGCCGAGAGTGTTGCAACCCTAATCCCATACTTTAGGGTATGGTACGCTGGGCGCTGCTGGGGATTTTCCCCTGGAGCTTTGCCAGCTTAATCATCCGGGCAACTTTCTTTTTAGCGTCCCTTGGCAGCTTTGCGTAGGGATCGACTCTTTTTATGACCTTTGTCTTCGGCTGACTGAGCGTCGGCATCTTCTATCACCTCCTGAATTTTACCGGCCAGCTCCATGCCGGCATAAAGATTTTCTGTTCGATAGGGCCGTATGCGTGACCGGAAGAAACGTACCCGCAGGTAATTGAGCACTATTTTTTCAATCGGCCTGCTATCGCGTACCGGGTAAAGCCCCCAGACGAAGGGCGGCGCCGCCAGCAGCATCAACACCCCCAACGCCCACCCGCCGATAATGGATCTGGCGAAGAAGTAGAGCGGTAAATACACGACCACGGCCAGCAGTGTCACTATCAACAAGCGTTTTGTCAGGCCAAACATGAGCTTGGCCTGTACGCCCGAAAGATCCTTTGGAACTTTGACATATGGCATCTGATAGGCTCCCTTCTTTCAAATTCGCAATCGTTTGGGATTTTGAGCTAATGCGCATTAAACACACTTTTAGATAGCGCCGACGTATTGAACAGTGCGAAGACAAACACCACCGAATATAGCAGCAGCGTGAAGACCGCTTCGTTCGGGTCGGACGCGACGGTGATATTGCGCGTCAAAGCCTGATACATCACCACGATGGTGAACATGAAGAATCCCTGAAATGCCAGCGCAAACAAATTCTTGATGTAGTTTTTGCCGATGTCGGAAAGCTCCTTTTGCATCAGGGTTGCGTAAGGGACCGCGCCCATCGAAGCGTATAAACATATCTTGAATATGCGTCCGATTACCGTCACTTGAATGATAATGGTGATGGCCATGATGCCGATCTGCCCAAACAGTGACGTGATGAGCATGCTTACCAGATAACCGATGTCCTTTTCCTCCAGCAAGGCCCGCATTGACGCCAGATCCGCCGCCGTGCCGAAACTGCCGCCCGTGTCGCCCGATATCTTTGATACAATTTCAGCGCCAAACTGGAAAATGCCGTCGGTGATTTTCGGCGCGTTCTGCACCAGATAAACACCGATAATGATCTTGATCATCAGCTCGAAAAACATCCACGTCAGGTCGATGGAATCATGCATTTTGTTGCGTTGTTCCACCCAGCCAATAATCTCAATACAGAACACGGCCAACAGGACGAGCGCGGCGATCGGCGTCATAACGGTTCCGGCGACATCGACTGCGGTATTCCACATGGAGCCGCCTGCGTAGCTTGATGGGCTTTGGGTGAGGGCATCCTGCAATGACGCAGTCTGCCCCTGTACCCTTGAAAACATGGCTTCAAGATTGTTCATGATGCTGTCCACGAGCCACCCCTGCATCAGCGGTTCAAGGTTATCCCGTAAAGTCATAATCTTTCAACGTTTCAAGCATTCCGAAAAACTTCTCAGACACATCGCTGGTAAATTTCTTCGTAAATTCAGGATTTGCAAACAGCGTACGCCAGTACTTGTATCGAACCAGTTTTAAATAGTGGTTTACATTGCCCTCTTCAATAGAATAGCGATAATGACTGTCATAGGTTGATAAGACCAAAAGCGTTTCACTGCGGTCGTTGAATTCCCGCTGCATGTACGGCTTCAGAGCGTTATACTGTCTGAAAAGCTCCAAGGATGCCTCAACTTCTACTTGGTACTGCATCGTGATAGCCTTTATCAGATCGTTTACTACCAGCGACTTGTTTTCCAGGCTGGCGAATTCGATTTCCTTTGCAACTTTGAGCTTTTCGTAAATATCGCTCGGTTCCGTTTCATTTGGGATGTTCACTCGAATCAGCGCGACTTCAACATCCGTTGGCCGTTCGGCATCAAGAAATGCGTCGGGGATATATTCAATATTAGCATTGTATTGTTTGAGCAGCTTAACTAGTTCCCGTCTGTTACTGGTATACGGATTCCTGATTATTTCGGCATTGAGCAGACAAACAACAGCACCGCCCCTGCGCTGAATATGTAATGCCTTTAAAAGATGTTTGTCACCCTCGGAAAAGGGCGGGTTCATGATGATGAGGTCATAGCGCTTATAGCACTCATAAGTCAGAAAGTCGTCATGAATAATACGGCAGCCTTCACCCTTTAGAACATGGCGCAAATTTGGGTCTATTTCAATGCAGTCAATATCAGCTTCTTTTTTAGAATAACGCACGGTCAGCTTCCACTTATCTTTGACACGTTTGGCGATAAGTCCAGTACCGGCACTGGGTTCTAGAACCGTTTCCACAAGATTAAAGTCAATGCCTTTGAGCATTTTTTCAATTAGGTGACTGGGCGTCGGGTAAAAATCGCCGTTGGTTTCCCCCACTAAGTTAA